>CAMJES010000198.1 GCA_946404705.1 uncultured Ruminococcus sp.
TATCATAGCCGGTGACTGGAGTTCAGACGTGTGCTCTTCCGATCTGATAAATCCGCCTCCGCCTATCTCGACCTGACCGTAGCTCCAGTCTGTATTGATCGATACCTGCGCTGAGTTGGCAGCTGCCGTATTGTCAGCGGTTTTATCAGCCGTTTCCTTATCCGCACCGCAGCCTGTAAGAATGCCGAATGCCATACAGACCGAAACAGCCGCAGCTCCGATTTTTTTTAGTGCGCTGTATTTTTTCATTTTTTTCATCCTTTCAATTTTGAAAAAAGCAAAAGAGAAATCGTTTTCAAGTTATATTAATTATACAGCATCAACTAAGCAAAGTCAATAACGTTCTTACTAATTCACCAATTTTTTCAAATGAAAGCAATAAACACTCATTTTTTTGCCAGGATCTCCTGCGTGACGCCTATATCGCTTTCAAGGCAGTAATTTATGGTCACAGTCATTCCGCTGCCGCTGTCTGTAAATTCGGTCTGCTTATCTATGACCTCTATCTCGTTGCCCTCAAGGAAGTTTTTCTCATATAAGCTTATCTTGCTTTCAAGTATTATCCTCGCCTGATCGGGATTATACTCGACCTCGTCGATCGTATACGGTTTTATCTCGGAAACCACGACACCGACAGGAAGATCAAGTCCTAAAACTTGCGCATATTTTATCTCTTCGCTGTATTCATAATCGAACTTTTCAGCCTTGTTGAGATAGAGCGGTATGCGCAGTCCGAAAAGATAGAGGGATTTTTTCGTTTTGGGAGAACCGTAATTAACTATACTGTCGATATAAGGCTGCTCAAAGGTCACTTCTCTGTTGTATCTGCCGATTATCTCACCCATTGCGTGAACAAAATAATCGTGGTCAAGCTTTCCGTCAACTGTTCCGCTTATAAGTATGTCCCCTTTTTGTACGCCGTCATAAAGCATTGGTATAAGCATACCCATATACACATTGCGTATATCTACGATCTGCGCGTCACAAGCGGCAACAACATTGCACGGCGTTGAGCGCGGTATCATCTGCGGCTTTTCCGCAAGCTCGCTTATATCTACAAGTATCCTGCAGCCTGATGAACGGATACCTATCCAGCTGAACGTGTCAAGCGCAGTAATTATCTCCTGCTCCGACGCGCGAAGGTCAAGCGATGGAATAAACGCGCCTATCTTTATGCCGTAATCCGCAAGAATGCTTTTTACACGCTCGTCCGAAACGCTCTCATTGCCGTAGACCTCTATCCTAAGCACCGTATTTGAGAAATAGAACACAAGCAAAACCGCAAGCAGCAATCCTGCGACGATACCAAGTCGTTTTTTATACCTTTCCGCAGCAAAAACAAGTCCTTTCTTGTTTATCTCCTCAAACTGCGCTTTGTTATCCGCCGCAAAAGCTTTCAGCTCGTCAAGGTTGTACCAGTCCACCTCGCCCGTTACGAACTTTCCGCCCTCGATTCGCAGATTTTTTACCGCAAATCCCGTTGCACGGAGTTTATTGACAATACTGCCGCAGTCGGCAGCAAACATTTTAAAGGAAACATTCCCGAGCAGCTTTCTTTTCATATAAACCGTTTATCCCTTCCATTGATCTACTCAAACTCTATTGAGGATATTTTTCCGTCTATCACAACTCCTGCCGTGTTGAAATCGGATATCCTAAGATTTTCTCCCCATACCTGCAAAGTCAGCGTAGAGGTTTTCAGCCGCACATAAACATCGTTAAGCTCAATAATGCGTTTGCAGTTTTCTATCTCAAGGTGCGTGTTATCGGTAAGGTTCATATATGTATTAAGATAAAGCTGTTTTTTGATAAACTTCGCCGTAACGCAGTTATACATTTTTTTTGCCTTGACAAGCATTATAAACTCCTCCGGAATTACTCTGTCTTTATAAATTATATTAACAAAAAATCGGACATATACTTTTTAACGGAACAGTTTTCCAAAAACAGATGAAGGGACTTGCACAGATGAAAAAAATTTCGGGATTTTTGCTTTCCGTTATAGTTATCGCATACGCCGCAGCGCTGCTCTATTTTAACAAAACGGTTTCCGAGGGCGTTATCGGCTCGGTCAAGGTCTGCATTAACGTTATTATCCCATCGCTTTTTCCGTTTATGGTCGCATCTGGGATAATCGTTTCATCCGATCTGTATTATAAGATGAGCGCGCCGTTTTCACTTGTTTCAAGGTATGTATTCCGCATTAGAGCAGACCTTTTTTCGGTTTTTCTGATAAGCTCGGTTGGCGGCTATCCTGTCGGAGCAAAGCTGCTTACAAATCTGTACGAAAGCGGCAAGATCGACCGTCTGACAGCTGAAAAAATGCTCGGTTTCTGCTATATGGGCGGCCCTGCCTTTTTTATCGGTGCCGCAGGAATGAAGATATACGGCAGTACATCGACAGGAATGATAATCTTTGCAAGCATTCTTATCTCAAATACAGCTGCAATGTTTTTATGCGGTTTAAGGTCGCCCGTTCCCCCTAAAGAAACTCAGAAAAAGCAACTGAATTTCACACTTGACGGTTTTATTTCGTCCATAAACTCGGGCGGAAGCGGTATCGCAAAAATCTGCGCCGCTATCATTTTTTTAGCTTCTGCGCTTGCCGTGCTTGAAGCTTCGGGCATACTTGACCTCTGCGCAGGTTTTATTTCCAAGCTTACGCATATCTCTCCCGATGTATGCAAGGTTTTCCTGCGGTCGATACTTGAAATAAGCAATATTTCGGCGCTCCCCTCCGACATTTCCTTTATGCCTGTCGTTACCGCGCTGCTGTCATTTGGCGGTCTGTGTGTGATAATTCAAGTAGAGGGAATTATAGGTGGCAAATTGTCAACTGATAATTTCTTGATTAGCCGCATTGTTACAATGATTTTGTCATATTTTTGCTGTAAAATATTAATATTAGTGTTTGATATATCAAATTATACACAAGTTTCGTCTGTAAATGGGGAATTAGTTCATCAAAATTCACCAATTCCAAGTTTATTTTTGTTAATTATGACAATTTTATTATTATCAAAAAATTTTATAGAAAAAAACAAAAAAATATGATATAATAAAATTAATTGAAAATGTAGTCAGAACTCTCGAAAGGAAATGATTCTCAATGGCAAAAAAGAAATACTTCGGTAATAATATTCCGCCTCGCTGTGAATACTGTACATACGGCACAAGAGCAAAGGACGGCGGCAAAGTTCTCTGCGAAAAGCGTGGTCTTGTTGACGGAACATCGTCATGTTCAAAGTATCTGTATTCTCCTCTTAAGAGAATCCCTGTAAAACAGCTTAATATCCCGGGAAACTTTGACGAAGATTAAAATATACATAACATCAAAAGCCGACAGTTTATGTTCTGTCGGCTTTTTTATTTTCGGTTATTTCCTCGGCAATTTCTTTGAACACGGGGCCGCAGCTGACGTTTCCCGAAACTCCGCCCTCAATAAGGATAGTTACAGCGTATCGTGGTGAATTTGACGGAAAAAATCCCGTAAACCAGCAGTTCATCTTCTCGGTGCCGTTCTCTCTGAACCTCCCCGTCTGTGCGGTGGATGTTTTTCCTGCACAGCTGACGATGTCCGAGCGTGAGCAGGAATTTTCCGCATTTACAACGCCTTTCATAAATCTTTTCAGCTTTACCGCCGTAAGAACCGAGATAACTCGCTCGTTATCCGCACTTTTTAAAGCGGTTTCCTCACCGTTTTCGTCACGAAATCCTCTGATAAGCTTTACTGTCGGCATCATTCCGTTGTTTGCGACCGCGCAGGTCAGTCTGCATATTTGGAGAGGTGTTGCGGTAAGCTTTCCCTGACCGAACGAGAAATTTCCCTTTTCCGCTTTGACTGAAAGCTCACGCTCGGACGGAAGATATCCGCTTTGAGAATACAATCCGTCGGCAAATTCGCATGATTTTCCAAAACCGAGCATTTCCGCAGTATCATGCATAAGCTTTGGTGAAAGATTTTCGCTTAGTGCGATAAAATACGGATTGCAGGAGCTTATCATCGCTTCTTCCATAGAAATCTCTCCATGGCCGCCCCATTTATGGCAGTTGAAAACTTGACCGTCAATATCGATTGAACCGTCACAGATATAGGTGAAATCCTCGCTTATCCCTGCTTCAAGCGCAGCCGAGGCAGTTACAAGCTTGAATATCGAACCAACGCTGTATGCCGAAAACGCCCGATCGATAAACGGAGAATCCTTGCTTTCAAGGCTTGCAGAAAGATCCTCGGGGTCAAACTCGGGAAAGCTTGCACAAGCGAGCAGCTCTCCGCTTTTTGTGTCCATTACAACGACTGCGCCCTTTTTGTATCCCGAGTTTCGGAACGCATTTTCGCATATCGTCTGAATATTGCTGTCAAGCGTTGTTACCACTCCGCTTTTCAGCTCTTTTGGAATAGTTTTCTCGGAAGCAAGTCCTTCAAGTACGCAGCCCGTTGCGTCAACGCTGAACTTCGCACGGTTCTCCGTATAGCTGCTTCGCAGGAAATCATCAAACGCAAGCTCAATTCCGCATACGCCCTTGTTATCCGATGTATAGCCTACAATATGACGAGCAGGCTGGGAGCTTTCCGTCCGTATATATCGGCGAAAAACAAGAACGTTTCTGATATTTTCCGATGTCACTCTGCAAAAAAACGGAAGATTGCCCGACATTCCTCTGTGAAACGCTTCGGGGTCGCAAGCAAACTCCGCTGCTCCGAGCGAATCGGCGTCACGGGGGTTCAGCACGGCGATATATTCAACGCTCCTGTTGTTAAGCCGTATTCCAT
>CAMJES010000199.1 GCA_946404705.1 uncultured Ruminococcus sp.
CAGCATAATGGAAAAGAAAATGATGATAACAGGTGAGGTCATTAAGAAGCCCGAGCATATTGAGCTTGGCAAGTACAACGTAACGGTCAGAACAAAGGGCGGCAAGGAGCTTACCGTTCAGATCGACAGCGAGGGCATTGATGAAAGGCTTGAGGTCGGCATGACGGCAGCTTTTACAGCGACAATGGTTGATGATGTTATTGTTGCGGATAAGGTTAACTATTCACGCAAGGGCTGATAACCTAAAAATCTTGCAGGAGAGCGGTAGTGTATGCTGCCGCTTTTTTGCAAGTAATAGGTCGAAAAATATTGAAATACAGTGATTTTTCTGATACAATAGAAATATACCATTTCAACATAACAGGAGATAAAAATGGCTAAGAAAAAGAATAAGCAAAGGAATAACCCGTCAAATACCCATCGCAGTAATGACGAAATGAGAATTTCCGTATCAATGCGAAAAAAATACGGGGATATGGCGGAAACAGATAAATACAACAGAGGTTCTTCGGAGTATCGGTCACTCCTCAAAAAAATTACAGAGGAAGTATATAACAATAACATACATTCTCTGAAAAACTACGGTGGAAAAAATCTTGTGGAGAGATTAAAGCTTGATGGTCCGTACAGAAAACGACGCCTGTCAGCAATCCTTGAATATGTGTATGCCGCTGCACCAGGGTTTGCCGAGAAATATCCAATGATCGGTGTGGAAGATGAAATTGTAGATTTCATATCCGAGCTATACAATATGCTGCCAATGGAGTATGAGCATAATAATCATATTACCGTAGCTATGGCTATTTTCATACTTGATGCTATTGCAGAAGCAAGCAATATAGATGAAGCGTCTTTCTTCATACCATATGAAAAGGATATTATCAGCGAGGTATCTTTGCCCGAGGATTTTTCGGATTCTGTGTATGATGATGACCTCATAAGAGGTATGGCGTACCTTATCATTCATAGAAATGATGATACATCGGTGGACTGCTTTGTCAATAATTATACCGCAAAGATTACTTTGGAAAACGGATATATACATAATTACAGACCCGGCAGATTATTTACTGTTGATGAGCCTTACAGCGGAGATGCGCTTTATGATGAAGCACAGAAAATGAGTTATCCCGAAAGATATAAAAGAGTTCTTTCATATATCCGTCCGGAAATTATTGAAAGAGCAGTTGCCCGATACAAGAACAGGATAAATGAAATAGTGGATATATTTCTGTCGGGAATTGAGCCTGTTGTTAAGCAGAAGCAAGAGCAGATAAACAGAGCGTTAGGCATATGCAATGAGGTCGAACGTTATGAAAATATGCTGTTTGATGCGAGAAAACGTGCAGATGAATGTAAGGGCAGAAAACAAAAGCCTTCTATTATGAGCATAGGGAATTTCAATATTGATGAGGACAGCGAATATGACAAGGTAATGGAAGAAGCGGCTGCTATAATTGAAAAGCTGAAGAAAAAGGCTGAGGTTATTGATGATGTCACGGACGAGCTTGAAAGCCTTGACCAATGTATCTTTGAACATCAGTTTGATATTAGGAATTACTTATGCAGCAGAGATGAGATCGGCACCGAGATACGAGATAAGGAGTTTGTTTCTGCTCTTGATAGTCTTAGAGCGTTAAATCCCTTTGAAGTATGCTTTGCATATTTGTATCTTCTTGATACGGGAGATAGTGCTGCATGGATAATGTATATAACGGAAATAATGCTTGGAGCTGCCTGCAGCAATCTTCCATGGGCAAAGGAGTTCAATGACAGTCTGATAGATTTCATTGAGGAGCGTGACCAAAAAGAGATAGCCGAAAATGATGAAGAAGGTGAGCCTTTCATTCCCGTTCCCGAGAGATATGTTGAGGATAGGTCGGAATACTGGGAACGGTTATTCACACAGGAATATACCGACTATCATGTGTGGTCGTATGAGGGCGCAAAGCGTATAAAGAAAAGTGACCTTTTTCATCTCAATCTTTCACAGGTGGTATATAACGCATCGGGAATTTGTATCCCGAGGAAAAAGTTCTTTGAAGTTGATTGCTATGAAGATAATGGACTGAAAAAGGCAGGATTTTCGGCAAAGGAAATTCCGCTGCTAAGAGATTATCTTTCTCTCGGGGCTTATGCTTCAATAAGGTACGGATTTGATTCTGTGTATAAGGTCAAGGCAAAAAGAACACTTGACGGAACAGATAAATCAAAGGATGATACGGAGAATTTGAAAGCGAAGATTACATCTATAAATGAGGAAAATGCTTCGCTAAAAAATCAGCTGTATAAGGCAGAAAAGGCACTGAAGGATTACAAAGAAAAGGTATCTGCGGAATTATCCGAGCAGGAAGCGGACAGGCAGGAGCTTATTGAGCTGAGAGAGCTTGTGTATAAGCTGCAAAACAGCAGCGGTGCTGAACCTGAGATAGAAAATGCCGATAAAATTCAGCTGCCATATACAACAAAGCAGAGAGTTGTAATATTTGGCGGTCATGCAACATGGCTCAAGGCAATAAAGCCGATGCTGCCCAATGTTAAGTTTATTGATCCATATACAAAGCCCGATGCAAACCTTATAAGACACGCTGATGTTGTATGGATGCAGACCAATGCTATGCCCCATTCTTTCTATGGAAAGATAATGGAAATTGTCCGTCAGAGGAAGATTCCCGTAAAGTATTTTGCGTATGCAAGTGCGGATAAATGTGCAAAGCAGCTTGCAGAGGACGATATGAAGATAGGGGAATAATAGTATGAAAAATCATAGTAAAGTTGGAGGACAATTATTACAGACCAATAAACATTTTTCTGATCTGAAAGAAAAACAAAAGACGAAAATAAATGAATGGTTGTATATCGAGTACATGAAGTACAGAAAAAGTACAAATAAATTACCCGACAAAGAACAGGACAGAAAGATTATCTGTTCGGTTGGTCAGCTTGTTGCAGATGCAGAGATATGGATCCCCGAGGAAGAACTTATCAAATACTATATTGCTCATAAGAGTAAATTTGAAAAGCGGTTTGAAAAAGAATAGTCATTTCAAAAAGACGGTTGTAATTTCACAGCCGTCTTTTTTATGTCCTAAAGTGTTTACAAAATGTTCAGGCACAAAAAATGTGTGTCAGAACTATGAATATACCTTTGAGTTTTTGAATTTGTGAGATCATTTGCGTTCATTTGGAGTAATTTGAGATAATTTGCGTTCACGAAAAAATCCGACTTTTCTGAAAATCGAATATGCTATAATAGAATTACAGAAAAAATATTGGAGGAAAACGCAAATGAAATATAAGGCGCTTTTGGCACTTGCAATAGTGCCGTTCATATTGACAGGCTGCATCGGTCACAGCAAGGAACCGGAGCTTACTCCCGAGGAGCTGGAGCATAACGCACTTGTGGAATGGTTTGAAACGGGAATGGGAAACGAGGATAAATTTCCCGATCTTCCCGACTATCGTTACTATGCAAGGACTATCGGACTTGACAAGGACGGACTTATTCAGCCCGAAATGTGGGAGATCTTCTACAATGAGGATATCAATATCAATAAGGAGATAGACGGGAAGGCAATCTACCTTATCCGCCTTGACCCGAATAAGCTGATGGAGATATGGGCAGAAAATAATGAAACAACAGCGGAGGATTTATGCCGACAGATAGGCACTACTCCCGAGGAACTGTATTACAATTTCGGTCACACATCAAACTCCATAAACTATGCAAAGGACCACAAAAGCGGAAAGGTCAGCTATTCGGATATTGAGAACGAAATATTCGGAGAGGATAACGGCGAGGACAGAAGCATTGTATTCGGCACTCATTTTCTGTATATTGATACGGCAGGAAAATACAAGGTAACATACGAAAGCGAGAACGACAATTTCACCGTCAGACAGAGGGATATTCTGAAAGCCACATCAGATGTGAGCCATAATTATTCCGATTATACATATGATGAGCTTCACCCGGGATATTATCTTGATGATGTGGGAATAAGGCGTGTGCTTAAACTGAACATTCCGAACCTCTGGAGCAAGTCGGTTGAAAAGGATATTGATACGGACGCATCGCTGATGTTCAATATGTCCCCGTATTCATACGGCTGCACAAAGGACGATATTATTATGCTATATCCCGAAGCCGATGCTGATGAAACAGAGGGCGAAGAAACCGATTTTTCCGAAAGTGAGGTGACAGAATAATGGTAGGAGATGATGCTTGCTCCGTATGCGCTTCCCTTATACAGAAGCTGCTTGAATTTATTGCAAATATGGAGCATAACAAACAGTACCGAAAGGGAATGAAACCTCCAAAGACTCCGAAAATCAAAACGGGAAAGCTGTCAAAAAAGTGCTTTAAGAAACTCCAGCAGGCGGGGACGAGCTTTGAATATCTGCCTGTCCCGAAGGAGCTTATGCCGCAGTTTGAAACGGCTATGAAGAAAATGGGCGGAACGTTTTTCACAGGCGGCATCGAGGACAACAACAATATTTATGTTGCGATCCCCGCAGCTCAGAGAAATATGGCTGCACTTGCTGCACAGCACATGCTTTCAAAGGAAATCGAAAACAAACCCGACGCATTTATCCTGAAGGACGGGAATAACAAGATAAGCGAAGATGAAATGCGGATAACCTCCGATGTTATGAACAGCTATGACATTCCCATGTTCGCTTTCAGAACCGATGACGGAAAATATATGACAGTTATTCCAAAGGAATTTGAAGGTCAGTTCAACAAGGCAATGGAAGATGTT
>CAMJES010000200.1 GCA_946404705.1 uncultured Ruminococcus sp.
ACCACCGAGATCTACACTCTTTCCCTACACGACGCTCTTCCGATCTGACGACCCGAGAGTACATATTTACTATGATGACGGTCTGCGTTTCGTCCGCAGAAAGCATGACGAATACGACCTTATCATCGTTGACAGCACAGACCCGTTCGGCCCCGGCGAGGGTCTTTTCACAAGCGAATTCTATGGCAACTGCTTTGACGCGCTTACCGAGAACGGAATACTCGTCAATCAGCACGAAAGTCCGTACTACCCTGATGACGCAAAGGCTATGCAGCGCGCGCACAAGCGTATCCGTGAGCTTTTTCCGATTTGCGGAGTATATCAGGCGCATATCCCGACATACCCCTCGGGACATTGGCTCTTCGGCTTCGCTTCAAAGAACATCAAGCCGCTTGAATTTGACGCTGACAGATGGAACAGCCTCGGCATAAAGACGAAATACTACAACACCGAGCTTCACAAAGGCTCGTTCGCAATACCAAACTATGTAAAGGAGCTGCTTGAAAATGCAGTCTGAAAGAAACGCTTTTATCGCTTGTGACGGTGAATATGCCGATTCAAAAATAGTTATCTTCGGCGCACCGTTCGACAGCACGACCTCCTACCGTCCCGGCACACGCTTCGGCGCAAAGGCTATCCGTCAGGAAAGCTACGGCATCGAAACATATTCTCCCTATCAGGACAAGGACTTGACCGACTATACATACTATGACGCAGGAGATATTGAGCTTTGCATCGGTTCGTCCGACCTTGCGCTTGAACAGATAACCGAGCTGACAAGGGAGATACTTACTGACGGAAAAATGCCGCTTATGCTCGGCGGCGAACACCTCGTCACTCTCGGAGCGGTAAGAGCCGTAAAGGAGAAGTATGACGATCTTTATATCGTCCAGTTTGACGCTCACGCCGACCTGCGCGATGATTACCTCGGCGTGAAGAATTCCCATGCCTGCGTAATGCGCCGCTGCTATGAGCTTGTCGGCGAAAGGCATATCTATCAGCACGGCATAAGAAGCGGCGAGCGCACGGAGTTTGCTTTTGCAAAGGAGCATACTGTAATGACACCGTTTGATTTGATCGGCATCGACAGTATGGTAAAGGCGCTTGAGGGCAAAAACGTCTATCTTACGATAGATATGGACGTCCTCGACCCGTCCGAATTTCCCGGAACGGGAACGCCCGAAGCAGGCGGAGCGCGATACACCGAGCTGCTCGGCGCGCTGATGAAAATGAAGGGTCTGAACATTGTCGGTGCGGATATGAACGAACTTTCGCCGCCCTACGACCCGAGCGGAATATCGACAGCGCTCTGCTGCAAGCTCCTGCGCGAGCTTCTGCTGATACTATCTTAAATTTATGGAGAAATTATGGAAGAGAAAATGGAAAAGAAAGAGAAAAATTCGTTTAAAGAGAAACTTACCGAAAGCAATTACGGAAAAATTGCTCTCGCATTCGTGAAATGGTTCATTCCGTCCGTTATTGTCGGTCTTGCTGTCGGCGCGGTTGGCGCTTTGTTCGGAAAAGCGCTCAGCTTTGCAACGGAATTCCGCACGGAGCATACGTTTATGATATTCCTGCTGCCCGTTGCAGGTCTGCTGCTCGTTTTTGTCTATAACATAACAAAAATGACCGATGATAAAGGCACGAACACAATTATTTTAGCCGCAAGAGCCGAATCGGAGGTCAAGTTCCGCCAAGCGCCGCTTATTTTCCTCGCAACGTTTATAACGCATATCTTCGGCGGCTCGGCAGGACGCGAGGGCGCGGCTCTCCAGATAGGCGGAGCGTTCGTTTCGCCGCTCAAAAAGCTGTTCAAGCTGGACGAGCATGATGGTTCGATACTTATAATGTGCGGAATGAGCGCAGGCTTTGCAGCGCTTTTCGGAACGCCCGTTGCTTCGGCAGTATTTGCCGTTGAGGTGACTATCGTTGCCGCTGCGCAGTATTCGGCACTCGTTCCTTGTATGATATCTGGAACCGTTGCCGCAATGACCGCTAAATTCCTCGGCTCGGAAGCGGAAAGCTTCATCGTAAGCGGAGTTCCGTCTTTCAGCATGGAAAACGCCGTTTCGCTGCTTCTCGTTATCGTTCTCGGTATCGCCTGTGCGCTTGTCAGCGTTCTTTTCTGCAGCGTTATACATAAATCGGGCGAGATCTATGCAAAATATATCAGTAATCAGTATCTAAGGATAGCCGCAGGCGGACTTATCGTTGCCGTTCTCACCGTTCTTATCGGAACGACCGACTACAACGGCGCAGGTATGGACGTCATAAAGCGCGCTTTCGCAGGTGACGCCGACCCTATCGCATTTCTGCTTAAAATAGTGTTTACGGCACTCACCCTCGGCTGCGGTTTCAAGGGCGGTGAGATAGTGCCATGCTTTTTCGTAGGTTCAACGCTCGGCTGTGCGCTCGGCGGTCTGATCGGGCTTAATCCGTCATTCGGTGCAGCGATAGGTCTTATCTCGGTGTTCTGCGGCGTTACGAACTGCCCGTTTGCCTCGATAATCCTCAGCTGCGAGCTTTTCGGAATGAACGGTCTGCCTTATTATGCCGTTGCTATCGCTATAAGCTATATGCTCTCGGGATATTCGGGACTTTACAGCGCTCAGAAGTTCAATCAGTCCAAAGCAAAGCCTATAAAAATTCGTAATTCGTAATGCGTAATTTTTAATTTGAAATTGTTTTTTCATTGCAAATTTGTAGGGGCGGAATCCATATCCGCCCGATTGAACAAAATTATGTAGGGGACGGGTTCCCCGTAAATCTCCTGCGGCATATCAATTATCCAACAGTTGGGTTGACTGCACTCTTAAAAACGTCATTTATATAGGCTGCTTATGCAAAAGAAAGGAACGTCATTATGTCAAAACTAAGACGGTCGGGAGAAGATTACCTTGAAACGATACTGATTTTAAGCGAAAAAAACGATGTCCGTTCGGTCGATATCGCCCGTGAAATGGAGCTTTCCAAGCCGAGCGTTTCAAGAGCGGTCGGACTGCTCAAACAGGGCGGCTTTATCACCGTTGACCCAAACGGCTATATATCCCTTACAAAAGCAGGCAAAGCCGAGGCGGAACGCGTGTATGAACGGCATACCGTCCTCACAAAATGGCTCATCAGCATCGGTGTTGACGAGGAAAAAGCCGCAGAGAACGCCTGCCGCCTTGAGCATGACTTCAGCGACGAGGTCTTTGAAAAGCTCAAAGAGAATATAGAGCGCGGACAAGGGTGAATACATGGTACCTGCAGGCATTGGGAACCGAAAAGAAATTTCACGTTTTGCGCAAAACAGACCGCGTGAAGTATTTGCGTTGGTATACCGTGCTGCAGATGTGCTTCTTTACAAAATAATTCATATAATTCCAAAAATTAATAACGCATCGGTATTGACAAAACTTTAACAATGTGATATTATATTAGTGGGTCGGGGAGAGTATGCCCGACGACCCTGAAAAAGTGTTCAAAATTATTATTTTATAAATCAAATCGGGAGGTAATTTGAAATGGCAGAGAAGAAAACTACCGAAGCACCAAAGGTTGAAACCGCTGAAATGATTAACGGCCTTGTTGCTAACGCAAAGAAAGCTCTTGAAGAATTCATGAAGCTTGATCAGGCACAGGTCGACAAGATCACAGAGGCTATGGCTCTTGCAGGTCTTTCCGCACAGAGCGAGCTTGCTAAAATGGCTATCGAGGAAACAGGCAGAGGTATCTACGAAGATAAGGTTACAAAGAATATCTTCTCCACAGAGTATATCTGGCACTCCATCAAGCACGAAAAGACAGTCGGCATCATCGAAGACAACATCGATGAAAGCTATGTTGAGGTCGCTGAACCTCTCGGAATTGTCTGCGGTGTTACACCTACAACCAACCCGACTTCCACAACAATGTTCAAGTCTATCATCTGTATGAAGACAAGAAACCCGATCATCTTTGGCTTCCACCCTTCCGCACAGCAGTGTTCAAAGAGAGCTGCTGAGATCGTTCGTGACGCTGCTATCAAGGCAGGCGCTCCCGAAAACTGCATCCAGTGGATCGAATATCCTTCTATCGAAGCAACCGGCCTTCTCATGAACCACCCCGACGTTGCAACCATCCTCGCAACAGGCGGCCCCGGAATGGTTAAGGCTGCTTATTCCGCAGGTAAGCCTGCACTCGGCGTAGGCCCCGGTAACACACCTTGCTATATTGAAAAGACTGCTAACGTTAAGCAGGCTGTTAACGACCTTATCCTTTCCAAGTCCTTCGATAACGGTATGATCTGCGCATCCGAGCAGGCTGCTATCATCGACAAGGAAATTTATGACGAAGCTGTCGGCTTCATGAAGTATCACGGCTGCTATTTTGCAAAGCCCGCTGAAGTTAAGAAGATCCAGGAAACAATTATTGATACAGAAAAAATGGCTGTACGTCCTTGGGTCGTTGGCCAGTATCCTTGGCAGATCGCTGAAAAGGCAGGAATCACAATTCCTAAGGAAACCAAGGTTCTCTGCGTAGAGATCGGCGGCACAGACGCTAACAAGTATCCTCTCGCACTCGAAAAGCTTTCTCCTGTACTCGCAGTTGTTAAGGCTGATTCTCACGAGAACGCTTTCGACCTCTGTAAGGAAATGCTCAAGCACGGCGCAGGTCATACAGCTGTTATCCATACTTCCGATGACGACCTTGC
>CAMJES010000201.1 GCA_946404705.1 uncultured Ruminococcus sp.
TTTAGCTATACTTTTTTGTGCTGTCGCCACTTTGCCTTTCGCTATGGTTTAGGGAGTTTCGCTTCTGCGGAAGCGACAAGGGGCTGCTCGCCCCCTTGACCCCTCGCCACCCTTTAAACAAAGCGAAATTCTTGCAGAATTAACGTAAACTTTTGTCCGCT
This sequence comes from uncultured Ruminococcus sp., assembly GCA_946404705.1. Lineage (GTDB taxonomy): Bacteria > Bacillota > Clostridia > Oscillospirales > Ruminococcaceae > UMGS363. Next base: position 162 of record CAMJES010000201.1, read on the forward strand.
TCGCGGTTGTAACAGCATACGTTGTTTTCGCAATAATTCCGAATTCCGCATTCCGAATTTGTCAAATGATGTTTTGCGAATACATTTCCGTCCATATCGGTCGGTATCCTGCTGCTCTTGCGACGTTCTGTGAGGCTATATTTCCGCTCCACGTTCCGTAGTAGGGGATAGCGCCGTGCGCCATTATCTCATATGTAAGCGCTTTTACGCACTCCGAGCCTATTCCAAGTCCTCGGAATTCTTTCTTTACGTCTATGCCTATCTGCCAAAACCGTTCGCTGTCGCTGCTTGCGCCTGCCATTGCGATAATGTCGCCGCCGTTCATTGCGCAGACTGCAAGCTTATCCTTTCTTTCGCCGTGGTCTTTATACATTAGTGCGTTGGAAAACTCCTTATGCGGATAAAGCTCCGATTTTATCTCGTTTTCCTCAAATATTTTCAGGTTCACTCCGCTTTTTCGGCGGTATTTATACGGTGTTTCGGGCAGATAATAGATGTTCACATCGCCTATATACTTATTATGCTCGGCAAGCTTACTGTTTATAAGGTACTGCACCTTTCCGCTGAAAAGCTCCGCTCCGGAATACTTCGGGACAAGGCTTTCAAAGAACGGTATGACCGAGCTATCCGCGGAAATAACGGCGTTCCTGCCCATTGTTGCCATACGGAAAAACGGCGTTTCCTCAAAGATCAATCTGCTGCCGCTTTTGGGCATATTAGGGACGACGATATTTTCGCCGCCAAACAGATCCTGCTTATAGCAGCCGCAGTCGGCGGCAAGCTGTTCTGCCGCAGCCTCCACAAATTCACTGTGATAGATCATCGTGTTCCTCCTATCCGTTCAAATATTTTTTCAGCAGATTTTGCGCGATACTGTCCTTCCGCAGAATCTGCACGGCTTTTTCTTCGGGGAAAAAGTCTGCGCTGTCCACTTCCTGCGACAGCTTCAAAGCGGCTTTTTTAACTCTGCAGACAAAGCCTATCATAAGGTTTCCGCTTTTGCTGTGAAAGCTGCTGCCGAGGTAGCTTATCTCGGACGCGTCAAGGCCTATTTCCTCCTTGATTTCTCTTACAGCTGCTTCTTCGGGCGTTTCGCCCTCTTTTATATAGCCTGCAACACAGACGTAATTCTCCGAAACGTAGCTTTGCTTTATAAGGACTATTTCTTCGCTTTCGGTCACGCAAAGGCATATAACGCAGGGGTATGAAAAGGGGAAGAACGGTCTGCGGCAGTTTTCACAGTAAGGAGTGCTGCCGTCATCTCCGCAGTTTGTGCTTCCAAGCTTTTTTCCGCACAGCGGACAGTATTTAAAGGTCATTTATTTCTCCTTGATGTATTATATTATATATAGATATTACTGATTGTATAAATAGAAATTGACTTTGCGACAAAAAAAGCGAACAAAATAAAAATTACTGTTCGCTTTTGTTATTATACTTCATAATGCACAGCGTCATTCTTTATGTGCAAATGAAATTTTTACTGATCATGCGGTGCGGCTTACTGTCCGAGCTTTGCTCTTGTTTTTGCGCGCAGAGAGTTGTCAAGAATTCTCTTTCTGATTCGTATTGACTTCGGCGTAACTTCGAGAAGCTCGTCATCGGCGATGAATTCAAGGCTGTCCTCAAGTGAAAGGATCTTCGGCGGAATAAGGCGGAGAGCGTCATCCGAGCCGCTGGCACGGGTATTTGTAAGGTGCTTTTTCTTGCATACGTTGATAACGAGGTCTTCTGCTTTCGGCGACTGTCCGACTATCATTCCCTCGTAAACGGGAACGCCTGCGCCGATGAAGAGAGTACCTCTTTCCTGCGCGTTGTAAAGACCGTATGTGATGGATTCGCCCGTTTCAAAGCAAACGAGAGAGCCTGTGTTTCTTCTCGGGATTTCGCCCTTATACGGTTGGTAGCTGTCGAAAACGCTGCTCATAACGCCCTCGCCCTTTGTATCGGTGAGGAATTCGGATTTATAGCCGAAAAGTCCTCTTGCAGGGATAAGGAACTCAATTCTCATTCTGCTTCCGGAGGGGTGCATCGACTGGAGTTCAGCCTTTCTGCTGCCGAGCTTTTCCATAACTGCGCCCACGCCGTCCTCAGGAACGTCTATAACAAGGCGTTCGATAGGCTCGCACATAACGCCGTCAATCTCTTTCATAAGCACCTTCGGAGTGGAAACGGAAAGCTCATAGCCCTCGCGTCGCATATTTTCGATAAGGATAGAAAGGTGCATTTCGCCTCTGCCTGCAACGCGGAACGAATCGGTGTTCTCGGTTTCGGAAACTCTGAGCGAAACATCGCGGAGCGTTTCCTTGAAAAGACGCTCACGGAGCTGTCTTGATGTGACGAACTTGCCCTCACGGCCTGCGAACGGGCTGTCGTTTACAGCGAAGGTCATTTCAACGGTAGGTTCGGAAATTTTTACGAACGGAAGCGGCTCATACTTGGAGCTGTCGCAGAGGGTATCGCCGATTGTGATATCCTCGATACCGGATATCCACACGATATCACCGACTGTTGCTTCCTGAACGGGGACTTTGTTAAGTCCTTCGATCTGATATATGGTAACGATCTTGCTGTTGTAAGGCTTGCGGTTTTCGTGGTAGTCGCCGACCGTTACCTGCTGGTTTACCTTGATCGTACCTCTTTCAATTCTGCCGATACCGGTTCTGCCGACATAATCGTTATAGTCGATAGAGGAAATAAGCATTTGCATAGGGCCCTCGGGGTCGCCCTCGGGAGCAGGGATATAGTTTACGATAGTTTCAAAGAGCGGAACGAGGTCTGTTCCCGTTTCATACTGGCTGAGAGAAGCTGTGCCTGCGCGGCCCGAGCAGAAAAGCACGGGGCTTTCAAGCTGTTCATCGCTTGCGTCAAGGTCAAGGAGAAGCTCGAGTATCTCGTCGCCGATCTCGTCAAGGCGAGCGTCGGGACGGTCGATCTTGTTTACGACAACGATTATCTTATGACCCATTTCAAGCGCTTTCTGGAGAACGAATCTCGTCTGCGGCATACAGCCCTCTGCTGCGTCAACAAGGAGGACAACGCCGTCCACCATTTTGAGTACGCGCTCAACCTCGCCGCCGAAATCGGCGTGACCCGGTGTGTCGATGATGTTGATCTTGATGCCGTTGTAGTTTACTGCTGTGTTTTTCGCAAGGATCGTGATACCACGCTCACGCTCGATATCGTTCGAGTCCATTACACGGTCGGCAACCTCCTGATTTTCGCGGAAAGCGCCGCCCTGCTTTAGCATTTCGTCAACGAGTGTAGTTTTGCCGTGGTCAACGTGGGCAATAATCGCAATGTTTCTTAAATCTTCTCTTACCATAAAAATTCCTTCCTTGTTATGCCGGTAAATTCACTCCGACAGAGTTTCCTTTGATTCCCTAAACTTCCTTTCGACTTCTTAAAAAAGTCGGTATTGCCTATATATTTTCAACACTACTATATATAATATATTTATAATTCACAAATATATTATGGTACAAAAAAGCCTTGCAGAAGATTCTGCAAGGCGTCTTAACTGGTGGAGGAGGGTGGATTCGAACCACCGAAGCCGAAGCAACAGATTTACAGTCTGCCCCCTTTGGCCACTCGGGAACTCCTCCAAAAAAATTTCTAAACAGACTTTCATCTGTTTAGAAAATGGAGCTGGTGGACGGACTCGAACCCCCGACCTGCTGATTACAAATCAGCTGCTCTACCAACTGAGCTACACCAGCTTAAATACGATTTTTTGTTATCGTTTCAAGCGACTTTTATATTCTAACACAAGATGTTTGATTTGTCAATAGGATTTTTGAGGTTTTACAAATTGTTCATATTCTCTGATTTTCTGCCGAAAGATGAATGGTCGGGGCGACAGGACTTGAACCTGCGGCATCTTGGTCCCAAACCAAGCACTCTACCAAACTGAGTTACGCCCCGAATTCAGCTTTATAATTATAACTTATCGCGGAAGTGTTTGTCAAGGGTCAATTATTGCTAAAACTGTGAAATTCTGCGGAACTCTTTTGGCTAATATAGACATAAATCGGGCATAATATGCTGTATAGGGCGAAAATTTGGGCTTCTATGACCGCTTTTTGTTGAAATAAAATTGAGGAAGAAGGGAATTTGTTGCATTTTGCACTACAATTCTCGAAATAATTTTATCAATTTTTTATGCAATAATATTAAAAACGTGTTGCAAAAATATGAGTTTTGTGGTATAATGTAATAAGTTTATTATGCCGGAGGTGTAAAGTGTGAGGATAAAGATGTTCAGCCCTATGATAAATAAGGAGCTTTCGTTTCTTTTGCCGCGCACTTTTATTTTTGACGGCGTTGTATACTTAATCACGCTGCCGTTCTGCGGATTTCACCTTGATATTCTGCTCGGACTGCTGCTCGGAACGTTTGTGATGCTGCTCAATTTCGTACTGCTCGGAATTTCTTCCGAACACGCCGTTGAGATCGGAAGAGCACACG
>CAMJES010000202.1 GCA_946404705.1 uncultured Ruminococcus sp.
GACCACCGAGATCTACACTCTTTCCCTACACGACGCTCTTCCGATCTCAACTATCTCCAAATGGAGGATATGCTTAAATACAAGGCTGCGGATATGCGAGCAAATCTTATAACGCTGCTGCTCGACAGAAGTGATGATTCGATTTACGGAACGATCTCCCGACTGCTCGGTGACAAGAAGGAAGAAAAGCGCACAGCCGCGCTTGATATGATAATGCAGCTTTCAAAGGACAGCACAAGAAAAGCGCTCTTTGAAAAATGCAAGCCGCTCGCAAAACAGCTTGCCGAGCCGTCAACAAAGGAAAAAATTCTTATCGAGAATATATGCGGAAGTGAAAAGGCAGAAGAAAAGGCACCGCTTTTTGACCCATTTGAGGACAGATACGATCCTGCCGTTCCCGACAATGCTTTCACAAGGGAATGTGTAAAAACCTTTATGACATATTTCCCCGATTCAAGTATCGGTTCGCTTCTTTATCCCGATACTTACAAAAAGTCTGTCATCAAGAGCATAAAGGGAACTCTCGGTGCGGTATGCGCAAGCGCAAAACGTGCAAATGAAAATCTTGCAAGTCTTTCAAAACTTGTTTTTGAGCATCGCACAGAGGAATTCCGCCGTATCGGCAGCGGTGAGATAGTGACAATTGACAGCGGAATCAATTATTTTTATGTTGAGGATGAAAACGGGAATTCAGTCATTCCGTTTATGGATATATGGCGCAAATGGATGAAGGAAAACGGCATAGCTCCGGATGAGCTTGTCAGAATGTCTGCTGCAAATGCGGCTGTAAGAAAAAGCGGCGACGCTGCCGACTGCTTTGCAGACTCATCGGAGCCTTACATAACTATGCTTTTAGGAAGCGGATTTGAGAAGTCTTGCAGACATGATTATTCATATCATTTGGGAAAGATACTTGATGAACTTATAAAGGAAAACGCTTCGTCGGATGAGCTTAACAAGCTTTGTGCAGCTGCACAGCTTTGGTTCATAAAGTGCGTTCCCGAAAAGGACGTAATGATGACAGATAAATTAAGAAGCGGTTACACAAAAAACGTGCATCTTATTGGACATCATCAGATATTGAGCGTTCTTGGGAACTGCTTTGACCGAAACACCGAAAACGGTCCGGAAAAGCTTGCTCTGGACTACCTTACAGCAAAGAAATGCTTTAGCGACCCAAGGTATGACAAGCGTTACGTCAGACTTTCGATATATGGTTCTAATGGAACGGATTTCGGTTCATACAGCAGATGCGATTTTGTCCCTCCAAGTGTGAATGAATTTATTTATGCTGCATACAAGGGCATTATTTCCGAAAATGAACTGTATTCGGTATTGTTTAAAAAGGAAAATCTTTCCGATGCGCTGGAAGTCCTTTCGGGAGCTGCAATATTTATTCGTGAGGCTGACAGAGCAGTAAGCGTAAGAGATCTATGGTATGTCAGAGGATGGAATTTCCGTGTATCTGCCTTGGTGGGAGATCGGAACAAGAAGCAGTTCACCGAAGAGGACAGAAAGCTTATAAAATATGCTGAGGAAGTCTATGAAACGGTTATAAATGAGGTGCTTTCCGTTGAGCTGAAGCGCGGAGATTCTCCCACGGAGTATTCGGGAAGCATAAAGAGTGTTACAAGAATATACGGTCTTGACAAATTTATTGCTATCCTTTCGGCAATGGGAAAAGATACTTTGGCACGTTCGACCTATTATGTCAAGGACTCAAAAAAGGATGCGCTGAGCCACCTGCTTTCCGTCTGCATTCCCGAAAAGGATGACAATGCCGAAAAGCTGCGTGAAAAGCTAAAAGGTACGGATATCACCGAAAAGCGACTTATCGAAGCGGCGATGTATTCACCCGAATGGCTGCCGATCGTCGGCGAATATTTAGGCTGGGAGGGCTTTACCTCTGCCTGCTACTATTTCATTGCACATATGAATGAGAGATTTGACGATAAGCGGAAGGCGGTTATTGCAAAATATACTCCGCTCACGGAAGAAGAGCTGAATGACGGTGCATTTGATATAAGCTGGTTTAAATCAGCTTATGAAACTCTCGGACAGAAACGCTTTGATATGATATACGATGCTGCTAAGTATATTTCCGACGGTGCAAAGCATTCCCGTGCAAGAAAATATGCGGACGCTGTCTTGGGCAAATTGAACGCCGAAGAAACGGTAAAAACAGTTGCAGACAAGCGAAACAAAGATCTGCTTATGGCGTATGCGCTTATCCCAATAAAGGACGAGGACGACATTTGTGCGCGCTATTTATATCTACAACAATTCCTAAAAGAGAGCAAAAAGTTCGGCTCACAGCGAAGCGCAAGCGAGAAAAAGGCTGTTGAGATCGCTATGCAGAACCTTTCGATCAATGCAGGATATGCCGATGTCACCCGTCTGACGCTGCGCATGGAAACAAAGCTTATCAATGACAGCCGTGAGCTATTTGAGGAAAAGGAAATTGACGGAACAATATTCAGACTCGCCGTTGATGATTTTGGCAAGGCTGAAATTATCTGCACAAAGGACGGAAAGATACTCAAATCCATTCCTGCAAAGCTGAAAAAGAACGAATATATCGTTCGGCTCACCGATACAAAGAAAAAGCTTACCGAGCAGTATCGGCGCACAAAGACTATGTTTGAGCAGGCTATGGAGGACAGTACGGAGTTTACCGTTGGTGAACTGAAAATACTCAAGAATAACCCCGTTGTACTGCCAATTCTAAAAAATCTGGTTTTTGTATGCGGTGAAAAGCTTGGTTTCCTTGACAAAAATGAGCTGACGGATTATGCAGGAAATGTTACCGTGCTTTCCGATAATGACAAAGTTATCGTTGCTCATTCTTATGCGCTTTACAAGGACGGACATTGGACTGATTATCAGAAATATCTCTTCGAAAATCATCTCATTCAGCCGTTTAAGCAGGTGTTCAGAGAGCTTTATGTAAAGACCGCCGAGGAAACGGAGATGACACACTCGCTTCGTTATTCGGGCAATCAGATACAGCCTGCAAAGACCGTTGCCTGCTTAAAATCACGCCGCTGGGTCGCTGATGTTGAGGACGGTTTGCAGAAGGTATATTACAAGGAAAATATTGTTGCAAGGATATATGCAATGGCGGACTGGTTCTCGCCTGCAGACATTGAAGCGCCCACACTTGAATGGGTGGAATTCACCGACAGAAAAACGGGAAAGCCGCTTATAATAAAGGACATTCCCGACATAATCTTCTCTGAAGTAATGCGTGATGTTGACCTTGCTGTAAGCGTTGCTCATGCAGGCGGAGTTGACCCCGAAACAAGTCATTCCACCGTGGAGATGCGTGCGGCTCTTATCGAATTTACCCTCCCTCTTTTCAAGCTCACGAACGTTGTGCTTAAAGGCAGCCATACGTACATCAGCGGAAAATACGGTGAATACACGCTTCATCTCGGCAGCGGCGTTATCCACAAGCAGGGCGGGACTATGATAAACATTCTGCCCGTTCACAGCCAGCACAGAGGAAAGCTGTTCCTGCCCTTTGCCGATGAAGACCCCAAGACTGCGGAGATAATCACAAAGGTACTTTTCCTTGCCGAGGACAGCAAGATAAAGGACCCGAGTATTCTGGAGCAGATAAAGTAACTTTAGCTGCTGTTAGGTTTAAATGTGAACTTCATAATGATAACAGCATAGAAATATAGACAGGAGAACAACTATGCTCAAACGGTATTACGATGAAATTTTCGGAGAAAAACAGCCTATTGATCTTAACAAACCATATCACGAATATGGTAAGGATGAGATAATTGAATTTGCTCGGCGTGAGAAAACAAGCTGCTTGGAGATCATGAAAAAGTATTCCTCAAATCTTGACGAACTTACAATAAATGTATGGAATAAATCGGAAAGAGAGGAATACAGCTCTTGCAAAGGAGTAACTCTCAATCGTGGCATATATCATCCGGGAGATGGTTTTGAATTTGTTGTTACAAACATTGGCCGCGGACATCGTCTGAAAAAAGCACCCGATGACGGCAGCAGATATTTTTGCTTCAGTTTTGATAAGGATGATAATCTGCTGTGTGCCGAAAAGCTTGCAGGTGAAGAAATAATACAGCAGGAGATAATTATTCGTGGAAATGATATGGAATACGGACTTGTTTTTCGGCAAGGCGAATTGAATCAAATATATGCCGCAGGATATAAAGGCAAGCAGTTGAGTTACACATACAGATATGACAAATTCAGCGGAAATATTGCTGATGTTTGTTTGTACGAATATGATGAAAGCGGCAGACGAAGTTCGGTTGTCATAATATTTAATGATGTAGGATCAATGCTCCAATACGAGTTTTACAATTATGAATACGACAACGCGAATAATCTGCTGGGAATTCGTCACAGCTCGGGCGGTTTTATCTCGGTCAAGGGCAAGTACGCAAGGAAATATATTACAGCCGCAAAGGTCACAGAAGCAATGAAAAAAGTTCTGTCCGAATGGGAGATCGGAAGAGCACACGTCTGAACTCCAGTCACCGGCTATGATATC
>CAMJES010000203.1 GCA_946404705.1 uncultured Ruminococcus sp.
CATTGAGCAGGCTCGTTCCGATCAGAACAGAAACGCCCGTCCAAAGCTTAAAAGCTATCCCCAAAGCCTTGATAAATACAGCATTATCTATCTTGGTTTCCCGAATTATTGGGGTACAATGCCAATGGCGGTATTTACTTTTCTTGAGCATTTCGATTTGAGTGGAAAGATAATTATGCCGTTCTGTACACACGAAGGCAGCGGTATGGGAAACAGTATCAAGGATATTTGCGGGATTTGTCCCAACACTAAGGTCGGAAAAGGTCTTGCAATTCGTGGGAGCTATGCGGACAAGTCGGAAAAAGAAATCGAAAAGTGGATAAAGGAGTGAACGATATGGACGAAATGAGCGTATTCCCTATGGGAAATGAAAATACAGCCTTCGCCGATTATTTTATAGGAAAAAGCTATCTGAATATGCTGTCAACGGAACAGGTCTTAATCGGAAACGTCACCTTTGAGCCGTGCTGCCGCAACAACTGGCATATCCACCACGCCGATAAAGGCGGCGGACAAATACTGCTTGTTACCGCAGGCTATGGTTGGTATCAGGAGTATGGACAGCCTGCGAGAAAGCTTGAACCGGGAGATGTGGTGCATATTCCCACAGGCGTGAAGCATTGGCACGGTGCGGCAAAGGACAGCGCTTTTCAGCATCTCGCCATAGAAGTGCCGGGTGAAAACTGTCGTACCGAGTGGTGCGAGTCTGTTTCCGATGATGAATATGATAAGCTGAAATGAGGTGCTTTTATGTCGGTAAAACAAACAGCAGGAAGAGATGCCCTGAACGATTTTGCTCCTAAATTTGCAGAGCTGAATGATGATGTGCTTTTCGGAGAGGTATGGTCGAGAGATGACAAGCTTTCTCTGAAAATACGCTCGATAGTTACTGTTTCTGCTCTTGTAAGCAAGGGTATGGTGGATAATTCTTTTGCGTATCATCTTTCGGAAGCGAAAAAGAATGGCGTCACAAAAACAGAGATGGCTGAAATACTCACACACCTTGCCTTTTATGCAGGCTGGCCCAATGCCTGGGCGGCGTTTCGTATGGCAAAGGAAGTTTACGTTGATGAAAATGTTCAACAGGAGGAATAAAAAATTAAAGCACATCTTCTGAGGAAACTAATGCTCCCAAAATCACTGTCACAATGAGTGAAGACGATTTTATGGGTATGCTCTATACTGATGCAGAAGCGAAGCTTCGTGAAATGGGCTTTACAGTATTTGAATACAAAACTCTTGAAACTGAAGACATTAACGAACCTGACGACACGATTGGTGCGGTAGAAATTAAAAACTGGAAATTTGGTAAGGGTGACTTTGAAGTCGGAGATACCTATGAGGCTGATGCTATTGTGGTTTTATGGTACTACGTTTGCGATGAGCCTGAGCCAAATCTTACTGTAGACAATTGTCCTGAACTTGCCGAAATGCTTGCAAACAAAGCTGAGATAGATTATTCTTATTTTGCTACAAAATATAGTGGTAAAATCATTGAGTTTGATGGAAGAATAGACTATTGCACTAAACACGGAAATTATGATACAAGATTTGATTATCTTGTAAGTGAAGGAGATTATGACCCAGACCATCAAATCGGACCAGCTTTTAAATTTGAGAACAACATCATTTTTAAATCTGCTCTGCACATCAAAAAAGCCCATTTTTTACCTTATAAAATTTCAAATTCAAGTGAATAAACCTGCCTGCAATACAAAAACTATACTCACAAAGCCTTAAAATTACAAATTCGGCAATATTCTAAAATATATAACAAAAAATCGGAGGAAAATAAAATGAAAGCCACAGGAATTGTCAGAAGAATAGATGATCTCGGACGTGTCGTTATCCCTAAAGAGATCCGCCGCACTATGAGGATCCACGAAGGCGACCCGCTTGAAATATACACAAGCGCAGACGGAGAGGTCATCTTCAAAAAGTATTCGGCGGTGAATGAAATGGCGAATTCGGCTTCGCAGGTCGCAGAAGTCATGACAAGGCTTGCAAACTGTCCGACAGTCGTTTTCGACCGTGACCACGTTGTTGCGGTCGCAGGAGTGCAGAAAAAAGAATTCAGCGAACGCCGCGTTTCACGCGCGCTGGAGGAATACCTTGAAAGCCGCAAAAACTATATCCGCTCTTCCAGCTCGGATGCAAAGGTTTTCCCTGTCGAGGGCGTCGATCAGGCTGCACTTGCCTGCTCCCCTATTCTCGCTTCGGGAGATGTCACCGGCGCGGTTGCGTTCCTTGCGCCGAATGACAGCGCAGTCGCAAACGAAGTTCAGCAGAACCTTATTCAGGCTGCGGCTCAATTTCTCGGAAAGCAGATAGAAGACTGACCGATTTTCCCCAAAAGCAAACGGCACCATACAGATTTTTCTCTGTACGGTGCCGTTTATTATATAGGAGTTGGAAGGTATCAGATGAATTATTCTGAAAACATAGGCGTTGAAAGATATCTCTCGCCTGTGTCGGGGAGAAGAGCAACTATGTTTTTGCCCTTGTTCTCGGGGCGTTTTGCAAGCTCGATCGCTGCCCAGAGTGCTGCGCCGGAAGATATACCAACAAGCACGCCCTCCGTTCTTGCTATAAGCCGTCCTGTTTCAAAAGCGTCTTCGTTTTCAACTGTGATTATCTCGTCATAGATCTTGGTGTCAAGCGTTGCGGGAACAAAACCTGCACCAATGCCTTGGATCTTATGGGAACCGGAAACACCCTTTGAAAGCACCGGAGAACCTGCAGGCTCAACTGCAACGACCTTAATATCCGGATTGCGGCTCTTCAAATATTTGCCGACGCCGCTGACAGTTCCGCCCGTGCCGACACCTGCGACAAAGATATCCACCTTGCCGTCAATGTCGCTGTATATTTCAACTCCGGTCGTTTTCTCGTGTATCTGCGGATTTGCAGGGTTTGTAAACTGCGACGGGATAAAGCTGTTCGGTATCTCCTTTGCAAGCTCGTCAGCCTTTTCGATAGCACCCTTCATGCCCTTTGAGCCTTCCGTGAGGACAAGCTCTGCACCGTATGCTTTCATAAGATTTCGGCGTTCAATGCTCATCGTTTCGGGCATTACGATAATGATACGGTATCCCCTTGCCGCAGCGATAGCAGAAAGACCGATGCCGGTATTGCCGCTTGTCGGTTCGATGATAACGCTGTCCGGCTTGAGAACGCCTCTCTGCTCTGCGTCATCGATCATTGCCTTTGCAATTCGATCCTTTGCACTTCCGCCGGGATTGAAAAGTTCAAGCTTGACAAAAATATTTGCGTCAAGATTTTTTTCCTTTTCAATTCTTTTTACCTCAAGAAGAGGTGTTCTGCCGATAAGTTCTGTTACACTTGAATAAACGCTCATAGTAATTTCTCCTTTTGTTATGTATATGGGTTCTTGCAAATCCTATGTTATTGATATGAATTATAGCACTTATTTCCTATATTGTCAATAGGTTTTAGGGTGTTTTCTAAATTTTGTAGCTTTCGTGAGTTTTGGCAACATTTTAAGAATAAAATTGTTTATTATGACTGCATTAGGATAACTTTCCCTCAATACATATTAAATATATATTTTTTCGATGTTTTCTTAATTGACAAAACCATTTTTTATTGATATAATTTAACAGAATTATGCTGTATTGGAGGGGAATTTTTCAATGGATCAAATAAACATTTCAGAAACCTTGTCACCACTTTATAACAACGACCACGAAAGCAGAATAAAAGCATTGTTCATCAACATCTTTATCCAACAGAACCGTATTCAGACCGCTTATGAAAGGATATCCGCCGATATTTCAACTAAGCAATGGCTTCTTATCGGAATGACTGTAAACTGCCCCGAACCCAAGACCCTTACCCGTATCGGACAGCTTATGGGCTGCTCCAGACAGAATGTTAAACAGCTTGCCGAGGCGCTCGCCGCAAAAGGCTACATAAAAATCGTGAAGGGCAGCAGCCGCTGCGTATGCCTTGAACTTACCGAAAAGGCAAACCTCTATTACGATGAAATTTACAACATCCGAAAGGAATTTCTCGATAAGCTTTACGGCGTTTTCACCGAGGACGAGCTTATCACGCTTTATAATATGCAGGCAAAGCTTTTTGAAGGCATAGAACTTGCGGAAAAATACGCTTTTGAGCAGAGCGGCTCACGAAAACAAGGCTCCGAAAAGGAACTCGCAGGCAGATCTTGACGCATATTGGGGGATTTTTTCAGTTGAAGCTCGGATATAAATACACAAAAGCTGCGTGTTATCTCGGTTATGTCACCCAAGCGGTCATAAACAATTTTGCGCCGCTTTTGTTCCTGATTTTTCAAAATGAATACGAAATTTCGCTTTCAAAGATCACTCTGCTTATCGCCGTAAACTTCACCGTACAGCTTACGGTCGATCTTTTGTCCGCAGGATTTGCGGATAAAATTGGATACCGTATATCCATAATCGCGAGATCGGAAGAGCGTCGTGTAGGGAAAGAGTGTAGATCTCGGTGGT
>CAMJES010000204.1 GCA_946404705.1 uncultured Ruminococcus sp.
ATCGTTACATAATCGGCGATGCGTTCAACATCTGCGGTGATATGCGTGGAGAACAGAACGCCTCTGTTTTCGTCCTCGATATATTCGGCAAGAATGTCCAGCAGTTCATCACGGGCAACGGGGTCAAGTCCGCTTGTGGGTTCATCGAGAATGATAAGCTCCGCTTTGTGCGAAAGGGCAACAGCGACCATAAGCTTCATTTTCATGCCCTTTGAGAAATCGCCTACCCTTCTGTTATCGGGAAGACCGAATTCTTTTATGCGCCTGAAGAATTCATTCGTGTCCCAGTCCTTGTAAAACGGCTTCAACTGCTGTTCGATCTGCTTCGCATTCAGATGTTCTGCAAGATAGAGGCTGTCAAAAACTACACCCAGACGCTCTTTTATGGCGATAGAGTCCGTCACGCTGTCAAGTCCGAACACGCTTATCTTTCCGCTGTCGATCTTCGCCATATTAAGAATTGAACGGATAGTCGTTGTTTTACCGGAGCCGTTTTGTCCGACAAATCCCATAATAAAGCCTTTCGGAAGAGAAAAGCTGACATCTTTTAGCGAAAAATCGTCGTATTTCTTGCAAAGTCCGTTGATCTCCAGAATGTTTTCCATATTAACCCTCCATAAAGTTTTTGAGTGCAGTTATTATCTCGTCATCGGTCAGCCCTGCATTTCTGCCGTTGGTGACGGCTTTTTCAAATCCGTCCTCCATTTCAAAAAGCATACGTTCCCTCAGAAGCTCGTTGTTTCTCGGTGCCACGAAGTAACCCTTGCCTGCCACCGAAATGATAAAACCCTCGTCGGAAAGGTCATTATAGACCCTCGTCGTTGTGATAACGCTTATCTTAAGATCACGAGCAAGCTGGCGGATAGACGGCAGCTGCTCGTCCTCCGTGACCGTGCCGTCCAGTATCTGTGCTTTCATCTGCTGTTTGATCTGCTCATAGATCGGCAGCTCGGATTTGTTTTTTATGATTATTTTCATAAAACGCTCCTGTGACATACTGTTAACATCTCTATATATACAGTATATCCGAAACAACGGAGTTTGTCAAGAGTTTTTTTAAATTTTTCTCCTATGATGTAACAGCACAAAAATATAGATATAATGTTGTTCAGCGGTCAAATATCCAGACCATACGCATGAGTTGCAAAATAGTAACAAAAACAGATAAAAGTCCCCAGAAAATAAAAAAGTGGTATAATGGAAGAAAAAAATAACAAGGAGAATACAACAATGGAAGAGTTAATGGAAATGTTAAATTGCTTTGACTTTTTAAGTAAATATTTCTCCAAATCAAATATCCGTACAATGGACAGAGGCTTTGATTGTAACAAATACTACGAATATTTCATAAAGAACAAAGAAAAGTTTATCATCAGAGCAAAGAAAAACCGCAATGTGATCTACAAGGGTAAGACAATAAATATCCTTAAACTTGCAAATACATTTAAGGGTAAATACAAGTTGGAATACAAGGATAAAAGCGGAATAAACAGAAGCGTAAAGATAAGCATTATTCCGATAAGACTGTGTGAGTTCAAAAATACGGAGCTTAATCTTGTGGTGGTGCACGGTTTCGGTAAAATGCCGATGATGCTGATTACAAATCTGAAAAGCGATGACAAGCGAATCTGTACAGCAATATGCAAGGTATATCTGATGAGGTGGAGGATCGAAGAATATTTCAAATTCAAGAAACAGAACTTTGGCTTTGAAAACTTGAGAGTACAGTCATTAAAGTCGATAAGAAATCTTGATCTGCTGCTTACGATTGCAATAGGGTATGTTGCAGAAATATCGGGTAAATCGGAGAATATCAAACTGCGTGCGGAAATTGTTGAGGTTTCCAAGCGTTTGTTCGGCGTGCCTAATTTTATCTATTATGCTGTTGCTGACGGTATCTTTGAAGTTTTGAAGGCTGTTAAATCGGGTATTGGCAGATTCTTTTCTTTGCCCAATTTCGATGGGCAATTGTCTTTCTTTTCCGATTTTGAGGTGTCTAGGCTGAATTTTGGGGAAAGTTAAGAAGAAATAGCTCTTGACAAGTGGGGAATAATGTGGTATAATAGTTTGAAAACAAACCTTTGTATTAATCATAACCCAAAAATGAGGTGATAATCATGGTTCAGAAACCGTTGGAGGTTGTACTGAAAGGCGGCGAATTCCGAAAGTATTCCGATTCAAAGTTTGCATTGCTGAGAAAGCATTACGATATGAAGCGTGCAGAATTTGAAGTAATATACTATCTGTCAATATGTAGAGAGGAAGATTCGCTAGTAAATATTTCCGATTTTCTTAATGCAAACAAGGGGCATATCTCCGCAACGGTATACGGTCTTATTGAAAGAGGATATATCAACTCCACACAGGATAAAAGCGACCGCAGATATATGCATTTCAGCCTTACAGACAAGGGAAAAGAGGCGGCGGCTGATATAGAAAATGTATGGAAGGATATCAAGAACGAGCTTTACTACGGACTGACCGATGAAGAGATCGCATCATTTCAAAAAACTTTCCGCAAGATATGCAAAAATATTGAGCACTTTATGATGTAAAGCATCTGAGAGGTGCTTATATTCTTACCATAATAGTTTAAAAACAAACAGTATAAAATCAAATTACAGAAAGGAACGATAATTTTGACTGAAAAAATTGAACCGATGAAGGAGATCGCACACGAAATAACATACAGACGGTATATGTTATCAAAGGACGATGCAAAATTTGTGCTCAAGGACATTAATATTGCAGAATACATAGCACTTCATTATATGTGTGAGCATATTGAAAGTAATTCTATCTATTCGGGCAGGATCTATCTCAGCGAGATATCGGAAAAGCTCAACCTTCCCATCAGAAAGACCTCAAAGCTTATCAGAGAGATGAACGGCAAAAACCTTGTCAGCTGGAATCATGACGGGGACGGAAAGGACGGCACATATGTGACCATAACCGACCACGGGAAGAGCGTGTTTGAGGAAACCGACAATAAGCTGAGGGATTTCTATTCAAGAGTGCTTCAAAAATTCGGCAAGGATAAAATCGTGCAACTTCTTCAGCTTATGAAGGAATTCGATTCGGTAATGAGAACTGAACTGGAACAGATGGAGGATAACAATGAAACAGATGAATGAATATATGAATGAGCTTGAACGTTCCTGCCGTGAAAATGACTTTATCGACCGAAGGCTTTATGATGAATATGACATCAATCAAGGGCTTCGTGACGAAAAAGGAAACGGTGTTCTTACGGGACTTACCAACATTTCTCTTATAAAGTCATTTGACAGAAAAAACGGCGTAAAGGAGCCGTGTGACGGTGAGCTGTGGTATCGTGGATACCGTGTTGAAGACCTTATCGGCAGGCTCGGTGAAGATGAGATGGGATATGAAAAGATCGCATATCTTCTGCTTGTGGGCGAAATGCCGGATGAAAAGCAGTTTGCCGATTTTCACTCCGTTATCGGAACGCTTATGGCGCTCCCGACAAACTTTACCCGTGATGTTATAATGAAAGCACCGACCGATGACATTATGAATACTATGACAAGAAGTATTCTTACGCTTGCGTCTTATGACAAGGATCTGAAAAATGCATCACTTGAAAATAATATTAGTCAGTGCCTTCAGCTCATAAGTCAATTTCCGACCCTTGCGGTATATGCATATAACGCATATAATTATTATCAGAATCTTGAGAGTATGTATATCCACTATCCCGACTCCGATTTATCTCCTGCCGAAAACATACTGACAATGCTACGCCCCGATAAGAAGTACACAAAGACAGAAGCAAAGGTTCTCGATACTGCTCTGATACTTCACATGGAGCATGGCGGAGGCAATAACTCCACCTTTACCACAAGAGTGGTTACCTCGTCTGGTTCGGATACATATTCCACCATTGCAGCGGCAATGTGTTCGCTGAAGGGTCCGAAGCATGGCGGTGCAAATATCAAAGTAATGGATATGATGGCGGATATTTCGGAGCAGATAAATGACGTTGAGGACGACGAAGAAATTGCCGCATATCTTGAAAAACTACTCGACAAGGAGACCTTTGACCGCAAGGGACTTATCTACGGAATGGGACACGCTGTATATACGCTTTCCGACCCGAGAGAAAAGGTACTTAAAAGCTATGTAGAACAGCTTGCCGCAGAAAAGTGCAGGACGAACGAGTTCCGTCTGTATGAACAGGTAGAAAAGCTTGCTCCGCAGATCATTATGAACAGAAAACATAACAGTGTTTGCCCGAATGTTGATTTTTACAGCGGTTTTATATATGATATGCTCGGTATACCGAAGGAGCTTTATACAGCAATATTTGCAGTTGCAAGGATAGTCGGTTGGAGCGCACACCGCATTGAGGAGATAGTATGCACCGATAAGATAATAAGGCCTGCATATATGAGCGTTATGAAGAAGAAGGAAGGATAAAAATGATAAAAGCGGCAGTTCTCGGAGCAACGGGATATGCA
>CAMJES010000205.1 GCA_946404705.1 uncultured Ruminococcus sp.
ACCACCGAGATCTACACTCTTTCCCTACACGACGCTCTTCCGATCTTATCGTAAAGTCCGAGGTGGGTAATGTCGCCCATGCCCCAAACGGAGGCTGCAAATACAACAAATGTAGCCGCATTTTTATTGATGCAGACATCGTGCGAAAGCTGGTCGTAGGTGCGCTGGAGGAACGGACTGAACACGCCGAAAACAGGTTTTGCGCCGAATTTTGCGAGCGCTGAACTCATTGCAACTGCGTTTTCTTCGGCAATTCCGACATCAACGAACTGCTTTCCTGCGGCTTCGCGCTTTTCCTTTGTAAAGCCCATTACTGTCGGCGTTCCTGCGGTGAGGGCGACAACAGACGGGTCTTTTTTCATCTTTTCAAGCAGGAAATCGGCGGTCATTGACTGCAGATCCTCACCGTCAAAGCTGTATTTGTCTTTTCCGGTTTCAATATCGAACGGCATATGCCAATGCCAGTTCTCCTTGTCCTTTTCGGCAGGTTCATAGCCCTTGCCCTTCTGCGTTACGATATGCACGGCAACGGCTTTTTTGCAGTCCTTAACGCTTTCAAACGCTTTGATAAGCTCGTCAATGTTGTTTCCGTCCTTTACGAAAACATAATCAAGACCCATTGCGGTGAAAAGGTTGGTTTCGGCTTTGCCGTTTCCGTCACGCAGAGCTTTCAGATTGCGGTAAAGTCCGCCGTGGTTCTCGGCGATGGACATATCGTTGTCATTTATGATTATGATAAGGTTAGTGTCAAGTTCTCCTGCTGTGTTAAGTCCTTCGAGAGCTTCTCCGCCGCCGACCGAGCCGTCGCCGATAACGGCGATGACGTTGCCTTTTCCGCCGATAAGGTCACGAGCCTTCGCCGCACCGCAGGCAAGACTTACCGAGGTTGAGGTGTGGCCGACCTCGAAAAAGTCGTGTTCGCTTTCGGCAGGGTTTGTATATCCCGAAACATCGTCATATTTTTCGGGGTAAAGATAAGCGTCCTTTCTTCCCGTTAGCATCTTGTGAGGATAGCTTTGGTGGGAAACGTCAAAGATGATCTTATCTTCGGGAGAGTTGAAAACATAGTGCAGAGCGATAGTCGCTTCGACCATTCCGAAGTTGGGGCCGAAGTGTCCGCCGTGTATGCTTGCGCGCTTTAAAAGTGCTTCACGCATTTCGGCGGCAAGGGCAGTCATTTCCTTTGAATTCAGTTTCTTTACATCGTTTGGCGAATTGATATTTTCAATATACATTTTTTCCTATCCTTTCATTATTTCCAGCTTAAAACGCCGGTTTTTTCGGCTATCTCATACCGTCCTATCTTGTAGTCGAGCCGTGCTATTTCCGCTTCAAGCTGTTCTTTTTGTTCAACAAGTTTTTTGCGCTGTTCGACAAGCAGCTTGTGGCGTTCGCTTATGGTAGAATCGCCTAAAATGTAAAGACGGCAGTATTCCGCGATAACATCAACGGGCAGACCTGCGCTGCGCATACAAACAGCGTTTTCCACCCAGCCGATATCGGCTTCGGTGTAGTTCCGAACTCCGCCTGCAGTTCTTGTCACGGGCGGAATAGCGCCTATTTTTTCATAATACCTTAGGGTATCCTGCGAAATGCCGTATTTTTCGCTTACCTCTTTTATAGTCACATCATCACCTCCGCAAAAGCCTTTATTTCATTATAATACTTGGAGTTGGCTCTAAGTCAAGGGGTTCGGAGTTATTTTACAGTTAGTTAATATTTATATTATATGCATCCAAGCCATTCTTTCGGAATAAGGACTTGCCGCTCCCGAATAATATAATAAAGAATTCTTTTAAAGGAGGGAACGTATGGGACTTACATCGTCAAACACGGGAAAATGCTGCGGCGATGTTGAGCATATAAGCAGTACGGACAGCATTGTCCTTGCGCTTGCCGGAAATCCGAATGTCGGAAAATCGACTGTTTTCAACTTTCTGACCGGACTTCACCAGCATACCGGCAACTGGACGGGGAAGACCGTACAGAACGCCTGCGGCAGCTTTTCCTGCGGCGAGAACAATTACACGCTTGTGGATATTCCGGGTACATATTCTATACTTGCACATTCGGCGGAGGAGGAAGCGGCGAGGGATTTTATCTGCTTTGGCGGAGCGGACGGCGTTGTGGTTGTCTGCGATGCCTCATGCCTTGAACGAAATCTCAATCTCGTCTTGCAGATACTTGAAATAACGCCGCACGTTATCGTCTGCGTCAATCTTATTGACGAGGCAAGGAAAAAGCATATTTCTGTTGACTGCGAAAAGCTGTCGGGGCTGCTCGGCGTTCCCGTATATCCTGCTGCGGCGCGTTCGGGCGAGGGTATGAAGGAGCTTGCAAACGGACTTTCCGCTATAAAGGATATAAGCCGTGAGCAGGTTTTTCGCTGCGTATATGATGACGAGATAGAGCGCTCGGCTGCTGCGATAGGGGAAAGGCTGAACGGAGAGATCGGCGGACGTTTTGCGGCGCTTAGGATATTAGAAGGTGACGAAAAGCTTTCGCGGCGGCTGCTTGAAAATGCAGATGAAGAAACGCTTGAACTTATTTCCGAGGAGAAAAAGCGGCTGCTTTCGGCAGGCTTTGACGAGCAAAAGCTGCGTGACAGCATTGTAACAACGCTTGTGGAAAAGGGCGAAGAAATTGCGGCGGAATGTGTGCGATTCGGTGATGAAAACTGCTTCAAGCGCGACAGAAAGATCGACCGAGTGCTTACGCACAAGGTTTGGGGTGTGCCGATAATGGCGGCGCTGCTTGCCGTGATATTCTGGATAACGATTTACGGCGCAAACTATCCGTCCGAGCTGCTTTCGTCTGCGTTCGGCTCGCTCGGGGCGAAGCTTCGGGGACTGTTGGAGCTTACCGATGCGCCCGACTGGCTCAAAGGGGTGCTTTTGGACGGGATATACCGCATTTTAACGTGGGTAATTTCGGTAATGCTGCCGCCGATGGCAATATTTTTTCCGCTTTTTACGCTGCTGGAAGACCTCGGGTATCTGCCGAGGGCGGCGTTCAATCTTGACAGATATTTCAAGCGCGCAGGAGCCTGCGGAAAGCAGTCGCTTACAATGGCAATGGGCTTCGGCTGCAATGCGGTCGGGATAACGGGCTGTCGAATAATCGACTCACCGAGGGAGCGGCTCATAGCGGTGCTGACGAATAATTTTGTGCCGTGCAACGGGCGTTTTCCTGCGCTTATCGCAATAATAACGATATTTTTTGCATCGGGAACGGGCGGCTTCGGCGGTTCGTTACTCTCGGTTGGGATATTGATACTATTGATACTGTTCGGAGTGCTGCTCACGCTGCTTGTGTCGAAGCTGCTGTCGGCAACGATACTGAAAGGCGAGTCCTCGTCCTTTACGCTTGAACTTCCGCCTTACCGCAGACCGCAGATAGGGAAGATACTAATTCGCTCGCTGCTTGACAGAACGGTTTTTGTTCTTGGTCGTGCGGTGACGGCTGCCGCGCCTGCAGGACTTATAATATGGCTTGCGGCGAACGTAAACATCGGCGGCGAGAGCATTCTTTCGATATGTTCGGGCGCGCTCGACCCGTTTGCAAGGCTGTTCGGGCTGGACGGAGTGATACTGCTTGCGTTCATACTCGGATTTCCTGCGAATGAGATAGTTATACCGATAATGCTTATGGGATATCTTTCATCGGGCGTAATAGCGGAGTATGAAAGCCTTGATTCGCTTAAAAATATCCTGCTGGCGAACGGCTGGACGTCTGTGACGGCAGTTTGTACGCTGATTTTTATGCTATGTCATTTTCCGTGTTCGACCTCGATGATGACGATGAAAAAGGAAACGGGCAGCATAAAATGGACGCTGCTTGGAGCGGTAATACCAACGGCGGTCGGACTGATTTTGTGCTTTATAGTTTCAAGTATTTCAAAGCTGTTTATATAAAGGAGAGATCGTATGATTTATGAGCAATATTATCCGTTTGAGGTGCTTCGGCTTGGGTACGAGGATTCTGAGCTTGAGCCGAATATCGGAAGATATACGGCGTTTTTTCACTTTAACGAGCATTACCTGCCGGCGCTTGAAAAGCTGAATGCAATGGTTCTTGCCGAGCCGGTTTTGCAGAACAGCACACTTGAACAGCTTGCGCAGAATCCCGATAAGGACGTTGCAAGAGCAGCCGCATCGGTGTTCGGGCATGAGCTTTACTTTAAGTCGCTTGCGCCGAAAGCGTCCGAGCCGAGCGCGCGCCTTCGGGACTCTTTGAAACGGCAGTTCGGGAGCGTTGAAAAATTCCTTGAAGCGATAAAGGAAAACGCCGCGAAGGTTTACGGTTCGGGGTATACATGGGTCTGCGAGGACTGCTGCGGAGGGCTTTTCATCATGTCCACACCGGATCATACCCTGCCGGACGGAGAAAATATACGTCCTGTCTATGCAGATCGGAAGAGCGTCGTGTAGGGAAAGAGTGTAGATCTCGGTGGT
>CAMJES010000206.1 GCA_946404705.1 uncultured Ruminococcus sp.
AAGGCTAAATTCTTACAGAATTAGCGAAACTTTTTGTCCGCTTCGCGGTTTTAACAACATACGTTGTTTTCACAATAATTACGCATTACGAATTACGCATTAAACGAAAGCCGCTTCCGATATTACATCAAAAGCGGCTTGAAATATTCTTTATACCTTAATAAAAGTAAGAATTACTTGTCAGCGATAACATCAACGCCGGGCAGAACCTTGCCTTCGAGGTATTCGAGGGAAGCACCGCCGCCTGTGGAGATGTGGCTCATCTTGTCGGAGAAGCCAAGCTGGATTACAGCTGCTGCGGAGTCGCCGCCGCCGATGATAGTTGTAGCGTCTGTATCAGCGAGAGCCTGTGCAACTGCGATCGTACCTGCTGCAAGTGTCGGGTTCTCAAATACGCCCATAGGGCCGTTCCATACAACTGTCTTAGCGGACTTAACTGCGTCTGCAAACAATGCTCTTGTCTTTTCGCCGATATCAAGACCTTCCTTATCAGCAGGGATCTTGTCGGAATCAACAGTCTGAACCTCGATAGGTGCGTCGATAGGATCGGGGAAGCCTGCTGCAACAACTGTATCGATAGGAAGAAGAAGCTTCTTGCCGTTCTTTTCAGCCTTTTCCATCATTTCCTTGCAGTATTCGATCTTTTCATCATCAACGAGTGAAAGACCTACTTCGTAGCCCTTAGCCTTGAGGAATGTGTAAGCCATACCACCGCCGATGATAAGTGTATCGCACTTCTCAAGAAGGTTGGAGATAACGTTGAGCTTGTCAGCAACCTTTGCACCGCCGAGAATAGCAACGAAAGGACGAACAGGAGTTTCAACTGCATTTCCGAGATACTGGATCTCCTTCTGCATAAGGTAGCCTACTGCTGTTTCCTTGACGAACTTTGTAACGCCTGCTGTGGAAGCGTGTGCGCGGTGAGCGGAACCGAAAGCGTCCATTACGAATACTTCGCCGTCAACGAGTTCTGCAAGCTCCTTGGAGAGGTTTTCGCCGTTCTTGGTTTCATCTGCGCCTCTGAATCTTGTATTCTGGAGAACAACGATGTCGCCGTCAGCCATTTCAGCAACAGCCTTCTTAGCGTTGTCGCCAACTACTGTATCGTCAGCAGCGAAAGTAACCTTTGTGCCGGGGAGAAGCTCTGCAAGTCTGTCTGCAGCCGGCTTAAGGGAGAACTTGTCCTCAGGGCCGTTCTTGGGCTTGCCGAGGTGAGAGCAAAGAACTACTTTGCCGCCGTCAGCAACGAGCTTCTTGATTGTGGGAAGTGCTGCTGTGATTCTGTTATCGTTAGTGATTTTGCCGTCCTTGAGAGGAACGTTGAAGTCAACTCTTACGAGAACCTTCTTGCCCTTTACGTTAATGTCGTCAACCGAAACTTTGTTTAATCCTGCCATTGGTATGACATCCTTTCGTAATAAATTTGATTAAAGTCCAAGACATATTCTGTCTCAAACTATACAATACTATTTTATAACATTTCGGCAGAATTTTCAAGTCCTTTTGCAAATTTTTTATATAAACAGTAAATTAATTTCTTCTAAACCTGAAAAAACAGCACGTTTAAGCATTTTTCATTCGGCTGCATAGCTTCTTCCAAACCTCCGCAAAGTAGAATTTTACTTCATAGTTTTCGGGATTTTGCATAAGTTCAAGCTCTTCTGCGGTTATAGTTCCGTCCTCCGCCGCAAGTTCAAGAACTTCGTCCGTATTCGTTACCGTTGGCAGACAAAGCGCAGGGAACATCACGCACCACCAGTTTTTGCCCTTGCCTTCACCGATTATAACACGCAGCGCCGAATAATCGCCCTCTGGAAGCTCTGCGCTGCCGTATATGCGTTTGTCGAAATGCACCTCGCCCACCTCGCATCGCACAGGACAATCATATCCCGAAGCAGCTATCTCCGCAGCTGCAGCAGCCTCGAATTTCTCCAAGTTTTCCTCCGAAAGCCGTCTTGCGTCGGCAGCCGAAACAGCACCTCCGAAAATATCCGCACCTGCTTCAAGCACAGCATTTCTAACCCGAAGCTTAAGCGCCTGATCCTCGTCAGAGTCGGAGTTCGCAATAACGTGCAGACGGAAAACATCCTCCGTTATGCCGCTCCTGCTCTCGGCAAAAGCGCATATACCCTCGCAGAACACCGAAAAAACGATACCTATAAGTAAAGCCGCCTGAATAATAAATCGCTTGCTCATGAATAAAGACCTTCCTTTTGCATAAAATAATTGTTTGATACAATATTTGACGTAAATACGCAGTTTTATTCATAATCGTAAAAAAATTTTCAAAAACCCTTGACATTTGTGGAATTTTGAGTTATAATATAAAAGCGTTCTGAAGTGCGAACGTGCTAACTTAGCTCAGTTGGTAGAGCACATCCTTGGTAAGGATGAGGTCGTCAGTTCAAATCTGATAGTTAGCTCCACTTGAAAGTCGTCCCGAGTCTGCATAGGGGCGGCTTTTTCTTTTAATTTGGAGTGTGGAGAGTGGAGTTTGGAATGTGGAATGTGGAATTAAGGGGAAAAATCACGAAACGTATTTGCCGCAGCAATATCAGCGATTCCTTAATATGTAATAAAAAGGCGATACCGAAAAAGTATCGCCTTTAAAATTTATAAGATTTACTTTACCTTAACAGTCCAGCCGAACTTATCGGGGAGTTTGCCCCATTGGATACCGGTGAGAGTGTCGTAAAGCTTCTGTGAGATAGCGCCGATCTCGCCGTTGTTTATCGTCATTATCTTGTCGCCGTATTTAAGCTCGCCGACAGGGGAGATAACAGCAGCCGTGCCTGTGCCGAATGCCTCGTCAAACTTGCCCTCGTCATAAGCCTTGATAAGCTCGTCAATTGTGATATCACGCTCGGTTACCTTGTAGCCCATGTCCTTGAGTAACTGAATGCAGGACTTTCTTGTGATACCGCCGAGAATAGAACCTCTGTCAAGGCTCGGTGTGATAACCTCACCGTCAACAACGAAGAATACGTTCATTGCGCCAACTTCGTCAATGTATTTTCTGTGTACACCGTCAAGCCAAAGAACCTGTGCATAACCTTGCTTTTCAGCTTCTTCCTGAGCTTTAAGGGAAATAGCGTAGTTTGCAGCAGCTTTAGTGAATCCTGTACCGCCCGTAACTGCACGAACGTAGTTTTCTTCAACGTAGATCTTAACAGGAGCAAGTCCGTCAGCATAGTAAGCACCAACAGGGGAGAGAATGATAACAAAGAGAAGGTGCTTTGCAGGGTGAACGCCTACCATCGGGTCAATTGCGAAAATGTAAGGTCTTATGTAAAGCGAAGTACCCTCTGCGTGTGGAATCCAGTCCTGATCAACTTCAACAAGAGTTTTGATAGCTTCAACTGCGAATTCCTCGTCGATCTTCGGAATGCAAAGACGGTCGTTGGAAACGTTCATACGAGCCATGTTCTGATCGGGGCGGAAAAGATTGATATGACCGTCGGGAGTTCTGTATGCCTTTAAACCCTCGAAGTCAGCTTGACCGTAGTGCAGACACATTGCGGCAGGATCGAGCGGAATTGGAGCATAGGGAACAATTCTTGCATCATGCCAGCCCTGACCCTCGTCATAGTTCATGATGAACATATGGTCTGTGAAAATATGACCGAAACCGAGCTTGCTCTCGTCAGCAGGCTTTGCTTTCGGTGAAGTGGTTTTTGTGATTTTTATTTCCATTTCAAACACCTTCCAAAAATTTTATATAATTATGATAACACATATTTTCCCATTTTTCAAGAGCAATTTATATAAAAAATCGTCCGAACTATATATATTTGTGATATAAAGCATAACAAAAGTTTATGGAAAGCGCAAAAACGGGTGTTTTTATGCAGTTAAGCTTTCCTGCGGCAGATCTTCATTATTTACAGAAATCGTTTTGAGTATCCATATAGCGTAAACGACCGAAACCAACGTCACGATTATTGCAATAGTAATGTCGAATGTTTCGCTTGCCTCAACAGCAGTAGCACTAAGTGCATTAAGAACGCTGTGAGTGATTATGCAGGGGATAATGCTGCCCGAACGGTAGAAAATGATCGTAAACAAAAATCCTATCGCAGTTGCATAGCACATCTGCAGCAGCGTTTCAAGAATCGGAGCGCCGTTCAGAAGATTAACGATATGACCAATGCCGAAAGTAAGGCTTGAAACTACAACAGCTGTTTTGATGTTCGTACGGCGAAGTGCTGTAAACAGAAATCCTCTGAACAGCATCTCTTCAATGAAGCCGATGAACAGCATACTTATTATGTAAAGCACCGTTTCGCTGACCGAATAATTCAGCATAACACCATTCCAGACGTTTACCGATGTTATCAGCACCAACGGCAGGAAAAACAGATACTTTTTGCATCCGCCCATAACAGCGAGATCGGAAGAGCGTCGTGTAGGGAAAGAGTGTAGATCTCGGTGGT
>CAMJES010000207.1 GCA_946404705.1 uncultured Ruminococcus sp.
TTGAAAATGCTCCATAAAGCATACACCGCAATGACAGCCAAGGTGACAAGTATGCATTGAATATACCGTTTTTTCAATAAGTTTTTCATATATCCCCCGTTATCACTCAAATACCCATGTCGGCAGCCATTCGAGCCATTGGTTAACATAACTTCTGTCACATTCAATTCCCGATATCACGGGGAAGAACATCATAAACAAAGCTAAAGACGAACACATCAGTATCATCGCCGCTCTCTTGGTATTTTTCAAATTCATAACGCTGTTGCAGATCATAAGCACTATAAGCATTATGCAGCCGTAATACTGGTAGATAAACACCGTGCGGTGTATAAACAGCCACGGCATAAGCATGGAGAGATACGCAATGACAAGGAACCGTGCATTTTTGCAGCCCTTGCATCTCCAGAGCCAAAAATTATGCAGGAACGCTGCCAGACCGCATATAAGTATAAGCGGATTTCCAAACGTTGCAACCGTGCTGATATTTCCGCGCTCCGATATATCCGTTGCAGAATCAAGGAGCGATCTTCTGTCGATAAGCCACTCATACCATGCAGACATATACGGATGCCCCTCTTTCGCCCCCGAATGGAAAGTCAGCATATCAACGGAATTGTATATTGCGTATTCAATGAAATTATGGTCGGTATAGACCTCGCTGAACTGGAGATAGGACAAGCTGTAAACAGCAGCAGGCATAAGTATAAACGATACAACGCACACCCCGAACAGCTTCAACAGATATGGGATATTCTTTTTTATGCCGCCGTCATTTATGCAGCGTTCGCCGACTGCGATAAAGAAGATTATCGCAATTCCTGCCGCAGCATATATTCCCGTCCATTTTGACGCGACTGCAAGGGCGGTGGATATTCCGCAAAGCAGCAGCCAAACACATTGCTTATGCAGCTTTCCGCCGTTTTCAAGCTCTTGTGTAAAGCAATACATAAAGAAAAACATCAGCAGTATGAACAGCGCAACGATTATATCCAATGTTGCGATTCTCGAGAGTATAAAATGCATAAATTCCGTGCAGAGCAGCGCTGCTCCAAGGAATGCGATATCCGACCTATGCGATAACTTCCACGCGAAAAGATACATCAGCGGCACCGCAAGCGTTCCGAACACGGCGGATACAAATCTCCAGCCGAACGGAGTCATTCCGAAAGCTGTTATGCCGAGCGAGATGAGCGTTTTTCCGAGCGGCGGATGCGTGTACTCAAAAATCGGGAGGTCATTGATGAATTCGTAAGCCGTTCTTGCGTGATATACCTCGTCAAACATCGTTCCGTAATAATATGTGGTATATTCTGGATACATATACTGTTCGTCAAACAATTCGGGGTAATCCGACGCATTGACAGGAGTAAGCGCTTTCCCATCTTTATCCACTACGACTATCTCGTGAATGAAATAATCCTCGGGTTCGGTGAAAACAATGCCGATATATCGCAGTTTCCAGCTCATCTGCACCTCATTCCAGTCGAACGGCGCATCAAGCGTTATATCCTGTTCAACGGGGATCCATTCGTCCTCGACCTCGTTAAACGTTGACAAGGCGATCTTTGCATTGCTTTTATATCCGAGGAAGATCTCAAGCTTTGAAATAGAGGCATATTCGCCGAGGTCGATTATTATTTCATTATTGTCGATGTCACTCAACGAAAAAACCGCCGAGGTTTGCGGTGCTTCAAAGTTACCGAGCCTAAAGAAAACAACAACGGCATATACCAAAGTCAGAATGATAATATGCAGGATGTTCTTCCGTCCGAAGCTTTCACGAACGAGCGGCTCGCGGCTCTCGGTACGAACTTCGCCGAGCGGAGTTTCCGCCGTTTGCTCCCCTTTGCGCAGACGGACAAGCTTTATCGCCGTCAAAACGCAGGCTGTGACGATAAGTGTAATACCCAAAACCGTAAATATCGGGAATTTATCAATCGAAACAATCTCGGTCAAGCTGTGCGAAAGGCACTTTCTGTCAAACAGCACGAAATACACGCCTGCTGTGAGCATAATATACTCGCCCAAAAATATTTTCGGGGAAATATCCGAATGCTTCAGCTTGAAAAAATATATGAAAGCCGTTACTGTCAGCGCCCCGAAAAAAACAGCGGCAATATAGTCCACATTTCCGCATACAACGCTTATCACGGGCAGCGGAGCGAATAAATACACCGCTGCAGCTGTTTTTCGGCTCTCTTTGCCGCATAATAAACCGCTTACAGCCGCCGTTCCGAACAGAATGAGGATATCCGAGAAAAAGGCGATATAATTCATAAGCGAACGCTCTTCAAGCATAAAAAGAGGACACACCCTCATAAGCAGGAAAAACGCCGCCATTTCCAAAAGCGTATAGCCGCCGAACGATGAACTGTTCGGCTTCTTACAAAGCAAAAAGAAAAATATAAAGCAGGCAAGACCTGTATAAATAAAAAGCGAAAACAAAATAACTCCTCTTTCCGAAAAATTTCCTTATGATAATTATATCATAAAGCCAAAACTATTACAATACGCAAAATTATACAAAGCCGTTTATATACGCTGTAAAAAAATCGTTAATATTTCTTCAAAAAAAGCGGCAAAAAGCGTTGACAAATCTTTTCGGTTCATCTATAATTTTATCAGAGATAACTTGAAAGGTTGAACGCTATGATTCCGATATTATATATAGTGATCCCCTGTTATAACGAGGAAGAAGTCCTGCCGGTGACGTCCGGTATGTTTCTGGAAGAGCTTGAAACGCTTATTGAAAAGGGTAAGATAAGCGGCGAAAGCAGGATACTTTTTGTCGATGACGGCAGCAAGGACAAAACGTGGAGCATTATCGGCGGACTGTCGGAAAAAGACTCGCATTTTGTCGGAATAAGCTTGAGCAGGAACAGAGGGCATCAGAACGCCGTGCTTGCTGGACTTATGGATTCAATGGATAAATGCGACATCACCGTTTCCGTTGACTGCGACGGTCAGGACGACATCACAGCAATCGAAAAAATGGTGGATGAATACATAAACGGCTCTCAAGTCGTCTACGGCGTGAGGAGCAGGCGCGACAACGATACCTTCTTCAAGCGGTTCACGGCGGAGAGCTTCTATAAGCTGCTGGGCGTGATGGGCGCGGAGGTCGTCTATAACCACGCCGACTATCGGCTTATCTCCGCAAGAGTGCTGAAAGAGCTTGCCGAATTCGGGGAGGTCAATCTCTATCTGCGCGGATTGATCCCGCTTGTCGGCTTTAAAAGCAGCACCGTAAGCTACGAACGCCGCGAACGAATAGCAGGAAAAAGCCACTATTCGCTGAGCAAAATGGCCGCACTCGCGCTTGACGGCATCACAAGTCTGAGCGTTAAACCGCTGCGTCTTATAACCTCACTTGGGATAATCATTTCGATAATAAGCTTTATCGGAACGATATGGGCAGTCGCGGCGCATTTTTCGGGAGCGACCGTTGCAGGCTGGGCGAGCCTTACCTGCATAGTATGCTTTCTCGGCGGAATTCAGCTGATAAGCCTCGGAGTTATCGGCGAATATATCGGCAAGATATATATGGAAGTCAAACACCGCCCTCGTTATATCATAGCCGAGCGCACAGACGAAAAAGATTCCCACTAAAAAACGATTTTTCGCGTATCAGCCGAACACATAACAATAAGGCAATACCGCACAGAGATTATGTGCGGTATTGCCTTTACATCAGGGAAAAATCAAGCCATAAATGAAACGGCGAAGATTTTTCCTTTTTTTATTTTTCTCCCATTATTTCAACAAGCTTGTTTTTCAGATCGGTTTCTATCTGACCGAGAGCCTTTTCCGCTCATTGCGCAGGATGATAGAATTCCTGCCGTAAGCAAAGCGGATAAAAATATGCATATTTTTTTCTTCATATCAGACCGTCCCATATAATACTTTTCAACAGAAAATCTCGGTGTATTTGGAAAAATCATCGACAGAAGCCGAAATGCGTTCCGGATACATTATCTTTCCGAAACCGTAAGCGGCGTGAACGAACGGTATCTGCGCATTGAACGCAGCCTTACAGTCACCGTCGGTATCGCCTGCATAGACTGCATTTCTGCAGCCGTGAAGCTTCATAAGCAGCTGTATTGTCATGCTTTTCGGCGTTTTTGTATCTCCCCAGCAGATATGTCCCGAGAAGTATTTTTCAAAGCCGCTGAACTGTAAAAACGCTTCAATATATCCGCATTGGCAATTGCTGACGATAAAAAGGCGGTGATTTTCGGCAAGCTTTTTCAGCGTTTCCTCCTCGCAGGGGTAAAGTGCGCCGCCGTGTTCGGCAACATATTCGTTTTCAACGTCCATGCATTTTTCCAGCACCTTGAGCTGCTTGTCCTCGGGTAGCGTTGGAAAAAAATGCCGTGCCAGTAGATCGGAAGAGCGTCGTGTAGGGAAA
>CAMJES010000208.1 GCA_946404705.1 uncultured Ruminococcus sp.
CTCCCCTTGCGGTCTTCCCTCTGCACTCTCTTTCCCCAAACCCCACACCCTCTCCAGGCCACCGCTATGAAAACTCCATAAAATTGTTGAGAACGGTACTTTTTTCTTCTTAAAAATAAGTTGAATGGAAAATATGCGAACAAAACATTCCCGAATTAATACTAAACACCATTTAAAATATGGAAAAAATCAAGCCGACAATCTCGAATATATAGGATTTCGGCGCAGATTTTTTCCCGTTTTTTATTGGTGTTTAGTATTAGTATAAGGTGTAATTGTTTAATTCGGAATGCGGAATTCGGAA
This sequence comes from uncultured Ruminococcus sp., assembly GCA_946404705.1. Taxonomy (GTDB): domain Bacteria; phylum Bacillota; class Clostridia; order Oscillospirales; family Ruminococcaceae; genus UMGS363. The sequence goes on from CAMJES010000208.1 coordinate 305, forward strand.
TTATTTGCATAGCCAACATTTGTTGTGAAAACCGCGAAGCGGACGAAACTTTTCGTCTTCTTTGTGGCTATAACTACAAATGTCAGCGTTACAATAATTCCGAATTCCGCATTTCTAATTCCGAATTTTACAAAACGTTCCCTTTAAGCAGCTGTATCTTCCCTCCGAGGACTGCGTCACGATAGTCTTCGAACGATTTTATCGGCGTTTCGGTGAGTATCCCTCCGCCGTAGTATCTGTCGGTCGCATTATGCGAGTCCGAGCCTGCCGTGAACGGAAGATTATACCATTCGGCATAAATCTTTGCCCGTTCATCGAATTCCTTTTGATGATGCGAGGCGTTGATTATCTCAACCGCGTCAACGTTGTGGGGGCAGAGCGTGAAATGCTTTATATAGTCATAGTCACGGAATGGGTGCGCATGGACTACAAATCCTCCGCAGCTACGGACATAATTGAGAAAATCCGAGATATCACGTTCAATATCGAGGATATTTCCGTTTTCGATAAGCCATTGCTTGTCAAGACCATAAATCAGAAAATCCGCACCGTGATAGGTGTATTCGACCCCGAAGAAAACGTCCAGTCCTATTTTATCGCCCGTTTCCTTGGCGTTTTCATAGCCTTTGCAGTAAAGCTCAATGCGCTTTTTCCACGGCAGGTCACGGGGAACGGCTGAATTTCCGTTGAAGAAATGGTCGGTGACAAAGATGCCGTCATAGCCCTCGTCCTTATATTTCCGTGCCATTTCCGCACCCGTTGAAGAGCCGCAGCCGCTTGCTTCGGAGGTGTGCATATGCGTTTCGTATTTATACATCTGAATCGTCCTTTCCGCAGAGCGCAGCAATGGCGTTTGCGTATATCTTTGCATTTAAAAGCAGGCTCTTTTCGGTGATGAATTCATCTGCGCCGTGCATATTGTTTTCATCGCCGGGGAACTCCGCGCCGAAAGCCACTCCGTTTTCGGTTTCGTGGACGTAGGTGCCGCCGCCGATAGCTATCGGTTCACCCTTTTCGCCGGTAACATCTTCATACACCTTTAGCAGCGTTCTGACAAAGCCGCTGTCGGCAGGAACATGGTGCGGTTCGCTCTGCATAACAGGTTCAATATCAATTCCGACCGCCTTTGCCGCCGCTTCAAGCTTTGAGAGTATGCCCTTGCAGCTTTCGCAGACGGGGAAACGTATATCCTGCATACAGACAAGCTTTCCGTCCGAAACTTCCGCTATGCTTAAAACTGTCGTAGCAGCGCCCGATTCTTTGTCCGAGCATTTTATGCCGCAGCCTGTTCCGTCCGTTTCGCCGAACGGGAAAAGCTTTGAAAACGCCTTTGCTTCGTCCACGCCGCAGTCTGCAAGCAGCGCAAGCAAAGCTGTGAGCGCATTTACGCCGAGTTCGGGAGTGGACGCGTGGGCGCTTTTGCCGTAAGCGGAAATGAAAACCGCGCCGTTTTCTTCTTTTATATCAAACTTAACGTCCGAAGAGTGATCTTTCGCGGCGTTTTTCACGGTTTCAGCGGAAATGCGGACTTCTGCCTTTGCGTTTTCGGGAACGGCGTTTACCATTGCACCGCCGCTTATTGAAACGAGCTTATCCCCGAGCGGATGCGAAAGCCTTATCCGCATCATACCCTTTTCGATATTGATAAGCGGATAAGAGCCGTCGGGTGTGAAAAGCAGCGGCGGAAAACTCTCTTTTTTCTGATAATACTCCATATCCGCCGAGCCGTTTTCCTCGTTTGTGCCTAAGATAAGCCGAACGTTTTTATCTATCGGCAGACCAAGTTCCTTAACGCAGCGTATTGCATAAATTGCGGCTATTGCAGGACCTTTATCGTCTATCGCGCCGCGGCCGAACAGCTTCCCGTCCTCGGCTGTAAGCTCAAAAGGCGGTTTTGTCCAACCGTTTCCCTCGGGGACAACATCAAGGTGGCAGAGTATGCCGAGATGTTTTTCCGCACTATCGAGCAGGTCGGCGGAAATTGCGTAGTTATCGCAGTTTTGGGTGTAAAATCCGTATTTTTGGCAGATATCCTCCGCTTTTTTTAGAGCCTTTACATTGTTTTCTCCGAACGGGCAGCCCTCGGTCGGGGCAGACATAACAGATGGTATTCTTATAAGCTCTGCAAGGTCTGCAATCATTTCGTCACGCTTGCTGTCGATATAAGTGCTTATTGATTCTTTAGTGTTCATAGCAAAATTCCCCTAAAAAAGCTGCCCGAAAAGCTTAACGGGCAGCCGCGTTGTTTATTTTTTCCTCTGAGCCGTTCTGACCTGATGAGAGCCGCTTTTTGCAGGAGCAGATTTTGTGGCTTTCTTCTTTGAAAAGCTCGTTGTATAATAGGATTCGATATTTGCGTTGGTTGCAAGCTGGATCGCGATAATTGCGCATACAGCGATAACAACGATAAAGCAGATAAGCGTATCAAAATAGTTATCCGGCTTGCGTTCGGTGTTAAGCGCAAAGTTTACGCAGGTATAAACCATAAAAATGGTTTCTGCCGAGAAAAACAGGCAGGAGAGCGTTCTGAAAACCTTTGCCTTTAACAGCATCAGCAAGGAGAATATCACGCCGCCCATTGCAATATAGGTAAGGATTTTCAGTCCGTCAGGATTCAGCTTTGAGTATATAATGATCGCAGCAACTATTCCGCCGACCATCATAAGTATAAGAGAAAGCATACCCTTTTTAGCTCTTTTCACCTTCTGCTCGTGCATAAGGCTCTTGTAGAGTTCGGCGCTGTTTTTCTTGTTAATTCCCTTCGGACGGGAGTCTATCTCTTTTTGCAGTCGTTCTTTTATAAGCTGTTTTTCTTCGCGGTCGAGCGCTTCCTGTGATGAAAAGGTCGACTGTTTTTTCAGCGGAGCGGAAGGGTAATATTCCGTTGACATCTCTTCAAGCTTCGGTTTGCTGCCTATTTCCATTGCAAGCTCGTCAAGCTCCTGCTGTTTGAGTTTGTCTTTGCGTTCCTGCTGTTTATAATTATAACCCATATCGCTTATCATATCCGCAGATACTTTAATATCTTCAAGATTGTGATAAGCTTCCTCGGCTGCGCGCCGCTTTGCCTTAGCTTCTTCTATGCGTTCCTGTTCTTCGTTTTCACGCATCAGCTCTTCGATAGTTTTTCCTCTGCGGTAGCCGCTGTCTTCGTAATCTGTTTCTTTGATAGGTTTGGAATGATAGGGCGAATGAGAAATTTCCTCTTCTTCGTCATCTTCATATTCAACGGCTTCGCCGCTTTCATCATAATCATCATAGCTGTCCGCGTCTTCGGTTGATTCGTATCCGCCTTCGTCCGCTGACGGCTCTTTGGCGGACGGAACGTTTTCTTCCGCCTGCTGTTCAGCTTTTTTCGCATCGGCAAGAGCTTCAAGATTTCCGCCCATTTTCTGCAGGTCACGTTCAAAACGGGGGACATATCCGCTGCCCACAGTGCTGCCGCCTGTTTCGATAGGATCGAAAATATCGTTGCCGTTGTTTTCCATTAGATCAACTCCGTTTTATTCTGATAAAGCGATTGCTTCGGGGAAAATACTTGATGAGCTTTCCTGAAGGAATGTGGTGTTAACATAGCCCTGTATCGTTGCACCGTCGAGAACGGTTATAGTTGAGGCTGTGATGTTGCCGAGGATAACAGCGTCGGTTTTGAACTCCGCCTTTCCGCCAACGTCAACATTGCCCTTGATCTTTCCGTTAAGGTCGAGATACTGTGCGGAGATATCGCCGAGTATAAGGCTGTCCCTGTCCATCTGGACTTGACCCTTTGAAACGATGTTGCCCTGCATTGACGCGCCGGACATTACCGAGTTGTTGCATTCGATATCGCCTACGACCTTGCCGGTAACGCTGATATTCTTGGTGATGGTGACATCGCCCTTTACGCTTCCGTCTATATTTATGTTTGCGAATGAGCGGATATTTCCATCAATGATAGTATTTCTTGAAATGATAGTGGTTTCTTCGGTTTCATAGTAAGGCGAATCGGGTTCGTTTCCTCTGAATGCGGACGGACGCGGAGGTCTTGGCGGCGTAGGAGGAACGGAAGAGGATGAATTTCCGAAAGACTGTCCCGAGC
>CAMJES010000209.1 GCA_946404705.1 uncultured Ruminococcus sp.
TATCATAGCCGGTGACTGGAGTTCAGACGTGTGCTCTTCCGATCTTATCGTCAAGGATAAGCCCCTTGGTGCTTACCTTGTTTTCATCAAGAACGCTCTTGATATATCTGCCGAACATATCCTTTCCGACTTTTCCGATAAATCCCGAAGGCACTCCGAGCTTTGCTGCCATGACCGCAACGTTCGCCGCCGCTCCGCCTGCATTCTGGGTATAGGTTATCTCACCCGTTTCGGAAATTTTCTGCGTCAGATCGACAAGCATCTCGCCGATCGCAACAATATCTGCCATTCTCAAGACTCCTTTGCTTTTTATGTAAAATTTTATGATTATCCTTCAAGATAATATGACGCTTCCATATCTGCGACCGAGAGCGCGAACGCAAGAGGAAACATTTCAAACGCTTTTCCTATGCTGTTTTTATCCTCTATTCCCGAAAAGCCCATATGATAGCGTATCGCAAAGGCTTCCTCCCTTGAAAGCCGCATAAAGCCCGAAATGATATAGACGGATTTTTCGCCGTGTCCGTAAGGAAGGGTATCGTCTATCGTATAATACGGAACTTTTTCCCACTCGCCGCGATCGTTCTTGGCGTTGCGGTAATCAGTCTTGTAGAAGTTGACCTTGCAGACATCATGGAGCAATGCGCAAAGCGCTATCGTTTCCTCGCTGTAATTCATATTGTAGACCTGCTTCGCTCTTTCGCGGCTGAGATAGTCCTTTAAGCAATGATAGACGTTAAGGCTGTGTTCAAGCAGACCGCCCTCATGCGAACCGTGAAAACGTGTGCTTGCGGGAGCGACAAAAAAGTCAGTCTTCACCAGATAGTTCAGAAAATTATCTGCGCCTTCCCTTTTGATATTATCGTTGTAAATTTTAAGAAATTCTTCTTTAAGTTCGTTGTTCATTTATAGTTATACCTCATTGATCTAATGCAACATCTGCATACGATTTTATCCGCAGCTTTTCCAAAACAAGCTCGGGAGTGAAATACGGCGGAAGAGCGTCCTTTTTAAGGAGTATGCTGACCTCCTGCCCGTTTATGTCAAACCAGTTGTCCCCAAAAACGACATCGAATTCGTCAAAGTCGAGATAAACTCCTTTTGCATAAGCATTTGAAGCGAATGTAAGGCAGAATTTATCGCCGAGGCTGTCGCATTTTACGCTTATTTCGGGTGTAAGGAACTCAAACTGCTTTGGCAGGCAGTAAAGGAAGGTCGAACTGCTGATTATTGCGTCCTTATGCATAAGTGAATATTCGAGCGTACAATCGAAATAGCCGGTTTCGTCAATGCCCGTCATCTCTTTTGTTATGTTGAAGCAGTTCACAGCGGAAAGCGCAGGAACGGTAAACTCGCCCGAATCGCCCTCGGCAATAACTTCGGTTGTGTTTTTGCGTATTTTCCACTTGATATGACCCGAAAAATCGGTCGTTTTCTCGTTGGAAACGTTCAGAACAAGTTTATCCTTGTCGCTGTCATCGACCGAGCATATCACGGGCGCATAAAATCTTCTTGCGTAATAATGGAGAGCCTTCCAGCGTCCGAAGTAATCTATTGACGACCACGAGATAACGGGGTTGCAGTCGTTGACCTGCCAATAGAGCGAACCCATACAGATACCTCTGTGGCGGCGCATCTGCTCAACGTTAAGACGTATAGCGTCTGCTTGTACAAGCTGAGTTGCATAGACGAGATTTTCAAAATTATACGGATAATGCACCATCTGCGCAAGATAGTACATAAGCTTTTCGTTGCCGTTCTCGCATTTCTGATGCGCTTCCATAACGGGCGACATAAGGTTCAGATCCTTTTCCTCGGCAAAGCTTCTGACCGTTTTCATGCAGGGTATCGACTCGAAGCCGTATTCCGAGCAGAATCGGAAAAGATATTTTTTATATTCGGTGAAAGGTTTAAGGCTGTGCCAAACCTCCCAATAGTGGATATCGCCCTTGTTTTTGGCACCGCTGTCGTTGAAGCCTCCGCCCGAGGACGGTGATGACGGCCAGTAGAAATGCCCCGTATCACATTGCGCGATGACCTTCGGAGCGATCTTCTCGAACATATTCAGATATCCCTGCTTAAGCTCGGGGTCGTTCGGGAGTCCCCAATACTGCCATGCGGATTCGATCTCGTTGTTTCCGCACCACATTGCAAGGCAGGGATGGTGGTCTATGCGCCTTACGTTGTCGATAAGCTCTTTCTCAACGTTCGCGCAGAATTCGGGGTCGTTTCCGTCATATACCGAGCAGGCAAACATCATATCCTGCCATACGAGCAGACCGAGCCGGTCGCAGATATCATAAAAATAATCATCGGGATAATATCCGCCGCCCCATACTCTTATCATATTATAATTAGCGGCTGCGCAGTCCTTTAAAAGGCGTTCCGTGCGCTCGCGGCTGCATCTTCCGAGAAGATTATCCTCGGGTATATAGTTTGCTCCCATTGCGAAAATCTTTGTGCCGTTTACCTTAAAGCAGAACTCCTCGCCAATACCGTCTTTTTGGCGAGAAACCTCAATAGTGCGGAGTCCTATCTTAAACTCCTTTTTGTCAATGACCTCGCCTTTATGGATAAGCTTGACCTTGACCTCGTAAAGATACTGCTTTCCGAAGCCGCGAACGTGCCAAAGCTTCGGGTTGAGGATAACGCAGACTGCGGAGTTGTGGCGTTTCGGCTGGTTTGTGTTGACAATGGAATTAACGCCGTCGGGGTCGGTTACAACGCACTCCAGACGCAGGTTATCGGTCAACATATCCTCTATCTCGGTATCAATATAAAGCTTAACGGAGCTTTGCTTATGCTCCTGCTTTATGCGGACATCCTTTATAGCTGCATACTTCACTCCGATAAGACTGACATCACGCCATATACCTGCATCGGGAAGGATAGGGCCCCAGTCCCAGCCATACATATAGTGCGCTTTTCGTATATGCGGATAGCCTGCCATTGTCGATGACACGCCCCATAGCTTGCGTTCATCGTTTTTATCCTTTATATACTTTATGGGTGAATGTATAAACACGCGAAGCGAATTCGTACCGGGTCTTATGCAGCTTGTAACGTCAAATTTATAGGTGCGGTGCATATTATCGGCTGAACCGACTGCCTGATTGTTGAGAAAAATCTCGGCAACGGTATCTATACCGTCAAATTTAAGATACACACGGTCGTTTTTAAGCATAGTTTCGACCGGAATAAAATCATAGCAGAAAACAAAATCGTTTTCCGAAATTCTCAGCGCTTCATACTGGTTAAGACGGTAAAACGGGTCTTCTATCATTTTATTTTCAAGCATTGAGCTGTAAACAGTTCCCGGAACGTTTACATAAAGCTTTATTTTTTCGTCTGCGGAGTTCACTCTCCACGGGCCGTTCAAGGATTGGATCATCATCTTCGGACAGTTCCTTTCGGAGTATGTTTTTATAAAATATTGCAAGAAATCATAATAATTATTATACAAAAATTTTCAGTATTTGTCAATGATATTGTACGATTTTTTCAAAATCCATACTTCCACCAAAAATATCGAGTGCGCTTCCGACGGTAAAGTTAAGTTTTCCCTTTCCAAGCGTTTTCAGCGTGTCAAGATCGTCGAACGAGCCTATGCCGCCTGCATAGGTAAGGGTGATCTTCCCCCAGTCGCCGAGCATTTCCGCAAGCTTTTCTTCAACGCCGCGCGCTTTGCCCTCGACATCGACTGCGTGTACAAGAAATTCATCGCAATAGGACGAGAGTCTGTCGAGAACTTCGGGGCAAAGTATAAGGTCGGTAAACTTCTGCCACCTGTCCGTTACAACATAGTAGTCCTCTCCCCTTCTGCGGCACGACAGATCAAGGACGATACGCTCCTTTCCGACTGCTTTGACAAGCTTTTCAAGGTTGTCGAAATTGACTGCGCCGTTCTTGAAAACATACGAAGTCACTATAATATGTGAAGCGCCGTTTTCAAGGTATTCGGTGGCGTTGTCGGCGTTGACACCTCCGCCGACCTGCAGTCCGCCTTCATACTCGCGAAGCGCCGAAAAAGCCTGCTGTCTGTCTGCATCATAATACTCGCTGTCGGCGGCGTTTAAAATTATAATATGTCCGCCTTTCAAGCCTTTTTCCTTATACAAACGGGCATAAAAATCTGCGCCGTACTCGGAAACAAAATTCTCCGAAGCGGCGTTGTTCTTGTCGGCAAGACTTCCGCCCACTATCTGCTTGACTTTTCCGTTATGGATATCTATACATGGTCTGAAATTCATATTTCGCACTGTTTCCTGTCATTTTTTAATAATTAAAGATAAGTATAGCACACCTTTTTTTAAGTTTCCATAATATTTTGCAAAAGTTATAATAATTGTTGACA
>CAMJES010000210.1 GCA_946404705.1 uncultured Ruminococcus sp.
CGACCACCGAGATCTACACTCTTTCCCTACACGACGCTCTTCCGATCTCTTATGGCAGGCGCTAAGCAGGCTCAGGAAGATTACTGCAAGGACTTTGACAATAATGATTGCTACAAATATGCTGCTATCAGAAATATTCTTTATTCCAAGAACAAGTCTGTTGAAATTCTCGTTTCCTACGACCCCTGCTTTACAATGATGACCGAATGGTTCAAGCAGCTCTATGGAGAGAGCGAAGGCAAGGACGGAAAGGGCATTTATCCCTCTGCCGCAACATTCTCGACCGACCTTCACTCTATGGGACAGTTCATTCAGCAGGGTTCAAGATGTATGTTTGAAACCGTTGTTGATATAAAGAAGCCTCAGAAGGACTTCTTCCTTGAACCGGATGAAGAAAATCTTGACGGTCTTAACTTCCTCACAAATCAGAATATGTCCGTTGTAAACCGCAAGGCTCTTGAGGGTACGGTTCTTGCTCACACAGAGGGCGGCGTTCCCAACATTGTTCTTGAACTTGACGATACGACCGAATACAACGTTGGATATATGATCTACTTCTTTGAAAAATCATGCGCAGTAGACGGCTATATGCTCGGAGTAAATCCGTTCGATCAGCCCGGCGTTGAAAGCTACAAGAAGAATATGTTTGCTCTTCTCGGCAAACCCGGTTATGAGGATATGAAGTCCGAGCTTGAAGCAAAGCTCAAGTAATTCAGTTTAAAATCACGTTGATTTCCACTCGTGATATTAATATAAATGCCTAACGGCGGAACGGAGTGTTTTCACATGGTAAAAATTATTACTGGTAAAAAGGGTACAGGTAAAACAAAGATCTTAATTGATATGATTAACGAGGCTTCCAAGAAGTCTGACGGTTATGTTGTTTGCATCGACAAGAGCGAAAAGCTCAGATATGACATTCCTACTAATGTAAGAATCGTTGATACAGATGCTAACAATATCTATTCTTTTGAAGCTTTCTACGGACTTGTTGCAGGACTTGTTGCAGGAAACTATGATATCAAGGAAATTTTTGTTGACTCCATACTTAAAGTCGGCGGTGCTGACTTCGAAGCACTTGGTGCTGTACTTAACAAGATCGACAAGCTCACAGGTTCTGATGTAAGCGTTACATTTACTGTTTCGGCTGAACTTGCTGATCTTCCCGAATCAGTTTCCAAATATGCAAAAAAATAATTTGCAAAAACTATTGACATATCTTAAATGATGTGTTATAATGTAATTCGTTATGTTTGGGGTGTGCTATGGTTTTAAACTTAAAGCAGCTTTATAATATTGTCGGCGAAAAGCTGATTGTGGATTATGCTGTTGATTCCGACAGGCTGAAAGAGATTAAACAATATAGCTTTATTGACCCCGTAAGTGTTAAGGGTTCGGTTTATAACCGTGCAGGTATGGTTATTCTCAGCTGTACTGTTGATTTTACTCTTGACGCTGTTTGTGACAGGTGTCTTATTCCGTTTAAAAAGAGCTTTTCTTTCGATTGTGAGCATATTCTTGTCCGTGAAACCAACACGGATAACGATGAGTATGTTGTTACAGAGGGGGATGCGCTTGATTTGGACGAGCTTGTTATTCAAGATATTCTGTTGCAGCTTCCTTCAAAGATGCTCTGCAAGGACGACTGTAAAGGTCTTTGTCCTGTTTGCGGAACTGATTTGAATTTTAATGAATGTAACTGTAAAGGTTAAAGGATAAGGAGGTGCTGAATAATGGCAGTACCAAAGAGAAAGGTATCTAAGGCAAGACGTGATAGCAGACGTTCTGCTGTTTGGAAACTGGAGGCTCCTGCACTTTCCAGATGTACTCACTGCGGCGAACTTACATCTCCGCACAAGGTTTGCAAAAATTGCGGATACTATAAGGGTAGAGAAGTAATTTCTAAGGAAGCTTAATCAGCTTGCTAAACCGAAGAGGGAGATTTATCCTTCTTCGGTTTTTATTTTAAGGAGATCTATGGCTGTAAAAATCCAATCTGTTATAGCAGATTCACCTGCTTTTCATGCAGGAATCAAAGAAAACGACATTCTGCTCTCGCTGAACGGTCACGAGATCCGTGATGTTCTCGACTATATGTATTATGCTGCCGAGATCAACGTCAGCACAACTGTTGAACGCTGCGGCAGACATTTAACATTCCATATTGAAAAAAGTGAATATGATGACCTCGGACTCGAATTTGAAACATTTCTGATGGATAAAAAGCAGAGCTGCACAAACAAGTGTATTTTTTGCTTTATTGATCAGATGCCTCCAAATATGCGTGAAACCTTGTATTTCAAAGATGATGATTCACGCCTTTCGTTTTTGCAGGGCAATTATGTGACGCTTACAAATCTCGATCAAAAAGAAATCGACCGCATTATTGAAATGCGTTTAAATATTAATATTTCAGTTCATACAACTAATCCCGAGCTTCGGTGTACAATGATGCACAACCGTTTCGCAGGCGAAAAGCTCAAATATCTTAAGCAGTTTGCCGACGCAGGGATTGCAATGAACTGTCAGATAGTTCTCTGTCCGGGGATAAATGACGGAGATGAACTTCGCAGGACGTTGACCGATTTAGGAAATCTTATGCCGAATATTCAGAGCATTGCCGTTGTTCCTGTTGGTCTGACCAAATTTCGTGAGGGACTTTATCCTCTTGTGAAGTTCAACAAGGAAACTGCAAACGAAGTTCTTGACATTATCGAAGGCTTTCAGGCGGAATTTCTTGAAAAATACGGCACAAGGCTTGTTTTTCCTGCAGATGAGTTTTATATCACCGCAGAAAGAGAGCTTCCGGACGGCAAATATTATGAGGACTACTGCCAGTACGAGAACGGCATAGGAATGCTGCGATCGCTTGGTGATGAGTTTGAAGCGGCAATGAAAAACGCAGTTAAGCCAACTGAACCGAGAACTGTTTCAATGGTTACCGGCGAGGCGGCTTACGATTTTATTTCAAAGCTTGTAAAAAAAGCCGAAGAAAAGTGGCATAATATAAAATGTAACGTATATAAGATCAGAAATGATTTTTTCGGCGATACTATCACGGTTACAGGTCTTATTACTGCGCAGGACATAATTGCACAGCTTAAAGGAAAAGAGCTTGGCGATGCTTTGCTTATATCAAAAAATATGCTTATGCGCGATTCGGATATATTTTTGGATGATCTTACCGTTCCCGATGTTGAAAATGCTCTCGGAGTTCCTGTTTTGCCGGTCGATAATGACGGATTTGAACTGCTTGATGCAATTTTATATAAATAAAATGATTGGAGATGATAGCTTTGGCATTACCTATAGTTGCAGTTGTTGGACGTCCGAATGTCGGAAAATCGACACTTTTTAACAAGCTTGTAGGTCAAAGAATATCCATTGTTGAAGATACTCCGGGTGTTACAAGAGATAGGATATATTCAAAATGTGAATGGAGAAACCGTGAATTTATGATCGTTGACACGGGCGGTATTGAACCCGACAGCAACGATGTAATTCTTTCTCAGATGCGCAGACAAGCCGAGCTTGCTATCGAAAAAGCGGATGTTATCGTGTTTTTGACCGATATTCGCACCGGAGTTACGGCAAATGACTACGATGTTGCGAAAATGCTTCAGAAATGCGGTAAACCCATTGTGCTTTGCGTTAATAAAATTGACTCGATAGGCGATCCTCCGGTTGAATTTTACGAATTTTACAACCTCGGTTTAGGCGATCCTATTGCGCTTTCTGCTGCACACGGTCACGGAACGGGTGATATGCTCGACAAAGTCTTTGAATACTTCCCCGAAGATGAATCTGAGGAGTATGATGAGGAATATATCAAGGTTGCGGTAATCGGCAAGCCGAATGTTGGAAAATCTTCGCTTATCAACCGTGTTTCCGGTGAAGAAAGAGCTATCGTTTCCGATATTGCGGGAACTACCCGTGACGCAACGGATACCGTTATTGAAAATGAACACGGAAAGTATATTTTCATAGACACGGCAGGTATCAGAAAAAAATCAAAAATTCAGGAAAAAATTGAGCATTACAGCGTTCTTCGTGCTTATATGGCTGTTGACCGTTCCGATGTTTGCGTAATTGTTATTGATGCGGAGGTCGGATTTACAGAGCAGGATTCTAAGGTAGCAGGTTACGCACATGAGCAGGGAAAAGGCTGTATTGTTGCGATAAACAAATGGGATGCAATTGAAAAAGACACAAATACAATGGACGAGTTCAAGAAGAAGCTTGAAAATGATTTCAGCTTTATGTCCTATGTTCCTTTTGTATTTATCTCTGCAAAGACGGGGCTTCGCATTGACAAGCTTTTTGAGCTTATC
>CAMJES010000211.1 GCA_946404705.1 uncultured Ruminococcus sp.
AATCAACCTATAGACAAATCCTCGGCTATAATAATTCCACTCTGCGTCAAACTCCTATGCAATTAAATTGCATTGCAGGGCATCAAGCCTTGCTGCGGTCGCTTTCCTTGATTGGAATTATTCTATCTGTTGTCTTTGTCTATAAAACGATTAAAGATTATTATGAAAAAACAAAATAATTTGTCGCTGCCGTCTAAATGCGGCAGCGACATTTTTATGGCAGTACAAAAAGGAGATACTATGGCAATTCAGATATTCGGAAAATCAAAATGCTTTGATACGAAAAAGGCAGAACGATGGTTCAAGGAGCGCAATATAAAGGTGCAGAACATTGATATCCTTTCCAAAGGCATGAGCAGGGGAGAGTTCGACAGCGTTGTAAAGGCTCTCGGCGGTATCGACAAGCTTATTGACACAAATTCAAAGGATTACTGTAACATAAAATATCTTCTGGACGATGCAAAGTACGATAAGCTCTGCGAATGCCCGAAGCTTTATAAAACGCCGATAGTGCGCTGCGGAAAGCAGGCGGCGGTCGGATATGCCCCCGAAGAATGGGAAAAATTCATTCAATGTGAAAAGTGAGGACGAGCTATGACAGCACTTATTACAGGCGCAAGCTCGGGTATCGGAAGAGATATCGCCCGTGAGCTTGCAAAAAAAGGCGTAAGACTTGTGATATCGGGCAGAAATTACGCCGCACTCAAAGAACTGCAGGACGAGATAGGCAAGAACCGCGTAAAGATCATCCCTGCCGATCTTACCAAAAAAGAAGAATGTTACCGCCTTTATGACGAGGCGAAAAAATACGATATTGATATACTCGTAAACAACGCAGGCTTCGGCCTTTTTGGGAAATATGCCGAAACCGACCTTGAACGCGAGATCGAGATGATCGAGGTCAACGTTATGGCTGTGCATATCCTGCAAAAGCTGTTCCTTAAGGATTTCCGCAAGCGTGACATGGGATATATCCTCAATGTTGCGTCTGCGGCAGGCTTTATGCCGGGGCCGTATATGGCGGCTTATTATTCCACGAAGAACTATGTGGTTCGTCTTACCGAAGCGGTCAGCAGAGAGCTTAAAAATGAGGGCAGCCGTGTTTCGCTGAGTGCGCTTTGCCCCGGCCCCGTTGATACAAACTTCAACAACACGGCGGGAGTTTCGTTTGCGCTGAAAGGAATATCCTCGGAATATGCCGCAAAATGTGCTGTGGACGGACTTTTTGCGCGCAAAACGCTGATAATCCCCACGCTCACGATGAAGTTAGCCGCCTACTGCTCGGGACTTGTTCCGCCGTTGCTTCTTGCGAAGATAGCAGGGCATATGCAGAGAAAAAAGGGAGATGTTTAAATGGAAAACGAACGTCTGAAAAAGCAGCTTGAATTCCTGCTTACGCTCGACAAGCTCAAAAACGTCTATCGTCAGACATATATACTCTGTGACGATCTTCCGCAGGGTTCAGCCGCTTTTGAGGAGAATTTCAAGGAGAGAAAGCCGCTGCCGCGCCGCGAAAACGACGCCGAACATTCCTTTTCGCTTGCGATAGCTGCCGCTGTTCTCGCGGAATACTCCAACGAGCCTGTCGATATAACAAAGGTAATGAAAATGGTGCTTGTTCACGACGCGGTGGAGATCTATGCAGGTGATACCTACTGCTACGATGACGAGGGCGCGAAAACCAAGGAGGCTCGCGAAAAGGCGGCTGCGGAAAAGGTGTTCGGCACTCTGCCCGAGGAGCAGGCGGAGGAATATCGCGCGCTTTGGGATGAATTTGAGCGGAATGATACAGCCGAAGCAAAGTTTTCCAACGCTATGGACAGAATACAGCCGCTTTTGCTGAACTTTTCAAGAGAGGGCATTTCTTGGAAGGAACACGGCGTTCATTCCGAGCAGGTCAGAAAACGCTTTGACAAGGTAAAATGTGGCTCTGATAAACTGGGAAAGTATGTTGACGAATTGCTTGATAAAGCGATTGACAATGGGTTCCTGTTGCACTAATTTAGTATATTTATTTGTGCAAAACACACAACTTTTTGTAAAGCTGTTGACTATTTAGTGTAATTGTGCTAAAATAATTAGCAATATATTAAACGCATTTATGCGACATAACTATGTAATGTGGGTGATATTATGGCAAAAAAAGGTAATCTTGGAAAGCTTGGAAGAAATTTTATTGTTATGATCGATTTGTCGATCATATTTGCTGTGATACTTGTCATAGTCTTTACTTCTTTTCAGATCAACAAAATGAACAATAAAACTCTTGAAAACGAGGCACGGATAGGTATCAATCTTATTCAGGATAATATAGATACAGCCAAAGTTAGAACCGCAGCGATCGCCGAGAGTCTTGGTGCAAACAAGGATTTTCCCCGTGCGTTTGATGTTGACCGAGGCACGGTCATCGGTGAGAGATTTTCCGAGGAGATACCGGATGACAGCTATATCGGTATATTCACGGACGCAGAGGGCAATCTTCTCTGGGCAAGCGAAGGCGTTGATTTCGATGTATTCAAGTCTTTGCTTGCAAACGAAAGCTATGAGGGCTACTTCACAAATGGCAATAATATATATTATGTATGCGTTATGCCCGTTCTCAACAGTCTGAGCTATCCTGTCGGAAAGGGGATAATTGCTGTTGATTTCTCCCGTCCTTACATACTTGACGAGATAAAGGAAGTCGTAGAATTCGATGTTACGATATTCGGCGGAGATACGCGAATTTCCACAACGATCATTGACGAAAACGGTGACAGAGCTATCGGAACTCAGATGTCCGACAAAATTAAAAAGATAGTTCTTGACAATGGCGGATCATACGACGGAAGAGCAGAAATTCTGGGAGAGAATTATTATACTATCTATGAACCGATGAAGGACTCCAACGAAAATATCATCGGTGCGATCTTCTGCGGCACGACAACCGCTGAAAACGACTCCCGTGTGCAAGGTGTTATCTGGATTTCAGTTATTATCGGTATTCTGCTCTGCATTGGCTGCGGCGGTTTACTTGTATGGTACACTATCAAACGTCTTTCAAAGCCTATCAGCAAGGCGTGTGATGTTCTTAATCAGATGTCAGACGGATATATCGGTTTCGATACCTCCGATGTTGTCATTACAGACGATGAGATAGGCATTCTGATGCGCGAAATGATAAGGATGAAGGATGTTCTCGGTGCGTATATCACCGATATCGGAAACGTTACTTCTGCAATGGCGGACGGCGACTTTACGGTTGACCAGCAGGTCGAATATCACGGCGATTTTGTCGGATTGAAGGATTCTGTCAATGAAATACGCAGCAAGCTCAGCAATGTTATCAGCGGTTTGAATATGTCCGCAAGCGAGGTTTCCGCAGGTGCTGCTCAGATATCCGATGGCTCACAGCTTCTTGCAGAGGGTACTACCCGTCAGGCTGCCGCTATCGAAGAACTCTCCGCAACTATCAGCGAAGTTGCCGATAAGATCAATGACAATACGCTCAACGCAAGAGAAGCTGACAAGTGCGCTACCCAATCGAGCAATCTCATAAATGAGCAGGCTGCCGAAATGGAACGTATGCGTGTTGCAATGGAGGATATCAAGGAAAAATCCGACCAGATCAACCATATTATCAAGACTATTGAAGATATTGCGTTCCAGACCAATATCCTTGCTCTTAATGCCGCTGTTGAAGCAGCAAGAGCAGGCGAAGCAGGCAAGGGATTTGCTGTTGTTGCCGATGAAGTAAGAAATCTTGCAACAAAATCGGACGAAGCTACCAAGAGAACGGCTGCTATCATCAATGAAACAATGGAATCCGTTGCAAAGGGCGGTGAAGTCGTTGCGAATACCGTTGCACTTATGGGCAGGGTTTCGGAAATGTCTGCCGAATCGAAGGAGCTTGTCGAAAAGATACACGTTGCTTCGGAAGAACAGAAGGTTGCTATCGAGCAGATCAACTCGGGCATTACACAGATATCCGAAGTTGTTCAGCAGAACTCCGCTACCGCAGAGGAAAGCGCAGCTTCCTGCGAGGAACTTAACGGACAGTCACGGCTCCTCTCCGATCAGGTTGCAATGTTCAAAATAATGGAGTAAAGGTTTTTAGCCGCTTCCGAGCAATATCGGAAGCGGCTTTGATATGTTTATAATTCGGTGAAAGGAGTGTTGCGTATGAAAGTTAATGAGATGTTCAACAAAAACACTATATTAAAAAGGAGAATTTGTATTGATAAGAATTGAAATTATATCGGAAAGAAATTTTTCCGAAGCTTCATTGGATTCGTATGTCAGAACAGATCGGAAGAGCGTCGTGTAGGGAAAGAGTGTAGATCTCGGTGGT
>CAMJES010000212.1 GCA_946404705.1 uncultured Ruminococcus sp.
ACCACCGAGATCTACACTCTTTCCCTACACGACGCTCTTCCGATCTCTGTGGTTTATCATAAGCTCACGGCTGCCGAGAAGAACTCTCTTGTTGTTTATCCAGCCGCAAAGCCCCATTGAATCCTCGAAAATATAGCTTTCAACGGGATTGAGCAGCTCCGTTTTTCCTGCAATAATGTCGTAGAACATATTCTTAAGTACGCTTCCCGACTGGCTCGTAAGGCTCGCCGCCTCAACGATAGCCTCGTCAATTCGCGTATCGGAAAAAACCTTTATAGCAGAAAGCGTTATGCTGCCCTGAGGGAAAAGCTGTGCAGCGTCAACAAGAACGCTGTTCGTATCGGCAAATTCCTCGATAGCGTCATAACCGAGTATAGCACCCTGCAGCTCCGAATTTTTCTTTGACGCGCGTTCCATAGGAAGATTTACAACAAGCATCAGCGAAACTGCCGAGCATATAGCAACGCAGCCCGTGAAGACCGAGAATCCCACATAAGCGCCTGCCGAACCGTATTCGCCCTTTGCCACAAATCCTGCAAGCACTCCGACAATCACTCCTGCCGCAAGGATTATCGGCGTGAACACACGGCAAAAGCTGTCCGTGCTGTCGGGCGCATAGGATATCTTGAGAAAGTCGCGCAGCATCTCCGTTTTCTTCATCGACAAAAGGCTCGGGAAATCGCGCAGAGCGCCGCGAGTGAAGTTCTGCGCCGTTTCTTCGTCCTCAACTTTAAGCAGAGCATATTTGTCGCTGCTGCCCGAAACGAAACCGAAGCTTCGCCGCGTCCTTGTCACTATCAAAAGCTTTCCTATCGTGTTGAAAAGCAGCGAAAGTATCGCCGTTGTGAGATAGATATGAACTATGCTGCCCTTTATAAGGTTGCTGTTTGCAAACATTATAACGCAGTTCGCAATTCCCGTGACCATCGAAACCGCGCTCAAACTGTCGCAGTCCGCCTTAAACGAGAAAAGCTTCGAAAGTCCGCAGCTTATAACGGGATAAGCCGAAAATGCGGCAAGAATGCCGATTATAGCATTTACAAAAAGATATGTATTCGTCTGTGTGCGCTTGTTGAGCAGATCGAAGGTCGGAAATATTCCGAGGTCGTTCGCAAGAGAGATATATGCGCTGAAAATAAGACAAACCGCGACCACGGCAAGCCTTACCATAAGCGTACCCTTTATGCGGTCGATATCGTTTACGATAGCTGCCGCGTCATCATATTCTTCATAATCGTCAATTGCCTTTCCGTCCGTTTCATCATCAGGCTCGTCCTCTTCATCGCCGACAAGAACGAAATCCTTTATCTTCTTGCTGCGGCGTTCTTTCAGCTCGTTCAGCTTGATAGATTCGGTGTTGTCCACCTTGAACTGAGAGGTGTCGGGGAGAATTTTGTCCTCCAGCTTTAAGTCAATATCGGATATGGATTTGCGCTCAACGGGAGTAACGCCCGTCCGTGACATACGCTCCTTGCGCAGGCGGCGCATTTCATCGGAAAGCTCGCTGTTTGCAGCGTCCGTAGGTATCCTGCGTGTAAAAAACTCGGTTATGCTGCGGTGCTGTGTGAATTCCTTTTTAGCCTTCTGTGCAGGACGTTCCTTTGAATATTCGTCCAGTATCTCGTCAAGGCTTTTTCCCTTTTTGATAGTTTCGGCAGCCTGTACCGATTCATTTTCCTCGGGTTCGCCGTTATCCTCCGCGATCGAAGCATACTTGTCAAAGGGACTTTCCTTAACATTTTTCTTTACGGCAGGCTCGGGCGCAGGCTCTTCTTCGGGAACTTCTTCCTGCTTTTTTCTGTTGCGAAGCCGCTGCGCAAGAGAATCGCTCTTTTCGCTGCGCTCTGGATAGTCGGAGTTTTCTATCTTCTCCGAGAAGGAGCGTTCCTTGCCCTGTCCCTTGACTATCTTTTCGGGCGTTTCACTCTCACGCTTTGCAACTTCGTTCATCTTCTCGGAAAGTCTGCCGTATTTTTCCTCAAAAGCGCTCTTTTCTTCAACGTTTTCCGTTTTTTCGGAAGCAGCGTTTTCATCATTTAACTTACCGAAAATATCGGTGTTATGCAGCGTGACCTTTTCCGTCGGGTCGCTTTTCCGAAAATCTTCAAGCAGTTCGTCAACGCTTTCCTTTGCAGCATTGCCGCTTGTTTTTCCCGAGTATTCGTTTAATATATCGTCAACCGAGTAAAGCTTGTCAGCCAAAATTCTTCACCCCCAAACGTTTATTTTTTAAGTCCTCTTCTCCGGACTGTTTCATACATAAAAATTCCTGCGGCAACCGAAGCGTTGAGCGAATTTACCTGCCCGAACATCGGGAGCCTTAACAGAAAATCACATTTTTCCTTTGTAAGACGGCTCATTCCGAAGCCCTCCGAGCCGATGACGATAGCACAAGCACCGCTCGTATCGACCTTTGTGTAATCCTCGCCCGAAGCGTCCGTTCCGTATATCCAAACACCGTTGTCTTTAAGCTCGTCAATAGCCGCAGCAAGGTTTGCGACCCTCGCAACGGGAAGATAGCTCGCCGCACCTGCCGAGGTCTTGTAAACCGTCTGATTGAGCGAAGCGCTTCGCCTTTTCGGTATGATAAGACCGTCCGCACCTGCCGCCTCGGCAGTACGAATTATCGCACCGAGATTGTGCGGATCCTCTATCTCGTCACATATTATGATAAACGGCTCTGTACTCTTTTTCTTCGATACTTCAAGTATCTCCTCAACGCTTGAATATTCCGCGCAAGCACCCGAAGCGATAACACCCTGATGCGATTTTCCGTTCGACATCGAATCAAGCTTTGCGCCGCTTACCTGCTTAACGACAATATCGCGTTCCTTTGCCATTTTGCAGATAAGACCAATGCTTCCGCCGCTGTCGCTGTCAACATATACCGTGTCAAGCTGTTTTCCCGATTTCAGCGCCTCGATAACGGGATTTCTGCCGATTATAAGACCGTTGTCATCGTCCGAAAAGCGTTCTTCGCGCTCTGCGGAAATAAGCCGTTCGTCCTCACCGCCTGCCGAATTGTCACGGAATCTGCCGTTTCTGCCGCCCGAGCGTGAGCCGCGCGCGTTTCTGTTTGCGGATGTATTGTTTCTGCCGCCGTAGCTGCGTTTCTGCAGTTCTTTATTGTTATTATAAGCCATAGGAACTCCTTGATGATCTATTTAAAATACAGTTTGCTCTATAACATCGCCGTCTTGTTCGGCGCATCATAATATTATCCCTTGTATTATACCATATTTCAGCATAAATTGCAACACAAAATTGACCGATTTCCGATAAAAATCAATACAAAGCAGCCTCAAATAAAAACAGCCCGAAAAGACAGCGGTCTTCTCAGACTGTTTTTATGTAAATTGGGGCAATGTATCACAAGTTTAAAGTGTGGAGTTTTCAAATGTGGAAAGTGAAAAGTTGAAAGTGGAATTAATTGTAATTCGAATAACTCCACTCTCAACTCTCCACACTCCACATTCAAAAAGACGGTTGTCTTTCCGAGCGTTTCCGTTCGAAGTATGTTCAGTTCTGGGTTTTCTCTCTCTTCTTCCAGCTGATAAAACCATACATATCATTGAAGAAGAAAATCACAAAATTTACCGCAACGGTAATATATATCGGGTCTTCTATCGACGCCAATACCCAAAGAATTATGAGTGCGATATCATTTGACGCATACCCAAGGGCATAGTACGACGACCGCAGCATCGTAAGCGCCGCCGCAATAAAGCTGGTCGCAATTGAGATCGTGCTAATCACGATATTAGGCGTATCAAGCGCGCGCAGAATATAATAAAACACTGCCGTTATTATCGCACCGAAAAACACTATCCCTGCGATATGCTTTTTTGTCAGCCTTTGTATTGCAACTTCATTTCCGCTTTTTGACGGATTTTTTATCCAAGTTACCGTTGACCATACCGCCATCGGCAGGGTCATTCCAAGATAAGTGACCATCTCTCCCCAGTACCTGAACCGATAAGAAATGATACCGTAAAGAATGCTGAATACTATCATCAGTATCTGCGCCCAAACATTGCCTTTTGCCGCAAAGATAAGCGATGTAACTCCTATCCACGCCGTTATAAGCGTAAGAAAACTGATATCTCCCGATAATATATTTGAAACTGTTATTATCAATAAAGAACCTGTCCAAAGCAGCCATTCTTTTTTGGTCAGGTTTTTTATAGGGTTGCTCATTTTTAAACTGCTCCTTGAATTCTTTAGTAAATCGGGACTGTCTGCTCGATAAATGGAAAGTTGTAGGTATCTCCTACTCACATATTTTGTACAAGTCATCCTCAAAAAACAT
>CAMJES010000213.1 GCA_946404705.1 uncultured Ruminococcus sp.
CTTTCCCTACACGACGCTCTTCCGATCTGTTCCGCGCTGAAATGCGTCCTTGTCAAGCTCGGAATTCGGCTTTACATAGAATGAAACGTCCGCGATATGAACGCCCAGCTCCCAGCCGTCCGAAAGCTTTTTTACGGAAACGGCGTCGTCGATATCCTTCGTATCTGCACCGTCTATCGTGAAAATTATCTCGTCACGCAGATCAAGTCTGCGGCTTATCTCGTCCTCGGGGATTCCCTTATGCTCGGCATAGCGAGCCTCGTCAAGAACAGCGTTCGGGAATTCGACCTCGATGCCGTTGATATAAAGCAGAGCCTCCGCGCATACAGCCGCCTGCTCTGACGAGCCGAAAACAGCTGTTATCTTCGCCCTGTGGTCGGCGTGTCGTGTACCTCTGCGTGTTAACTCGGCAAGCACCTTATCTCCGTTATGGACGGAAACAGCGCATTCCGTTGCCATTATCGGGTCTTTGAGCTTGTTGTCGGTGTAGATATACCAAGTGCCGTTTTCGCACTCGGCAGTTCCCGTAAACTCACGGAAATTCTCCTCGACTATCTCAACGACCTCGCCGTCGGGGATCTCTCTGTCCTCAAATTTTTTCGGTATAAGCCGCGCAAGCACGGTATCCCCCGGCATTGCTCCGAGGAAAAACTTGCCCGGAACAAAAACCTCGCTGCCATCGTCCTTTCGGATAAAGCCGAAGCTTTTGTTTATGCGAACGACCTCCGCACGGAAAAGTCCGCTTTCCGCCGCAAGCTTGAAGCCTGCCTTGGTTTCAAGGACAACACCGTCTTTTATAAGCTCGGACAGCGCGCGCTTGAATTCGGGCAGCTTTTTGCTCTTGCCCTTGCATTTGTTGTAAAGCGTCTTGAACGGAACGCTCTTCTTGCCGCTCTGCTTTAAAATTTCCTTTATCCTTGTTTTGTAGATGTCAAAAGCTGCTGCCATAATTCATACTCCTCTATATTAATTCGGAATTAGAAATTCGGAATGCGGAATTATTTATGCTCCGAATTTGTTGTGTTGATATTGCCTAAAAAATGTGATGTCTTGTGACAACTGGACGAGAAACCCGTCCCCTACAGAAAGTGGGTATATCGTATTAACAGCGAAGCTAATTCCGAATTCCGCATTCCGAATTCCTAATTATAAAAATGTCCTGTGTCTGAGCAAAGCAAACACAGGACATTACCGTTCAAACAATCAAAAAACCAAGAACCGTATGCAGCTAAACTTACTTGCTGATAACAATTCCGATAATGTTTACAACAAGAGTCATAACAAACAGCACGATAACAACGACCTTAGTAAGCTGACCCAAAGCCTGCTCTCTGGTTGCACCGCCGCTCTTGTCGAAAAAGTTTGATGATGCGCCTGATATAGCCGAACTCATATTCTGCTGCTTAGGCGGCTGAAGTATAGAAAGAATAGCAAGTATCACACAGCAGATAAGCATGATAACGCCGCAGATAATTTCCCAAATGCTCATATATAACCTTCCTTTTTTCATAAAACATTGCATAAATATTTATTATATTATATCACAAGGTTTCGGAAATTGCAAGGGGTTTCGGAATTTATGGTTATATTGCATAATATAACCCGAAATTTTTAGTGTATTCTAAGCAAAGGAACAATCACTTCTTAGTTATCTTCGTTCCCTGACGAGTTTCCTCAACGATATATCCGAGCGCAGTTATCTTGTCGCGGAGTTCATCTGCAAGCGCAAAATTCTTTTCCTTTCGTGCAGCCTTTCTCTCCTCGGCAAGCTTTTTTACCTCTTCGGGAAGCTCTTCCTCCGCATTTGCAGAAGCGTTTTTG
The DNA here is from genome assembly GCA_946404705.1 of uncultured Ruminococcus sp. Classification (GTDB taxonomy): domain Bacteria; phylum Bacillota; class Clostridia; order Oscillospirales; family Ruminococcaceae; genus UMGS363. The sequence continues at coordinate 1,822 of CAMJES010000213.1, forward strand.
AGCTTTTCTGCATTCGCGATAAGTCCGATAGAAAGCACCTTGTCAAACTCACGAAGAAGTGCAAGCTTTGTTGCGGCATTCGTTCCGTCACGCAGAACGTCATAAACCGCAGTTACCGCAAGAGCCGTGTTAAGGTCGTTGTCAAGAGCGTCGGTAAAGTTCTTCATAAGTCTGTCGTAGGCTTCCTTGTCGACCTCTCCGCCGTTTTCACCGAGAAGCGCAGCTATCTTCGATATCATCTTGTTATAGGAAACAGCCGCATTGTCAAGGTTTTCATACGAGAAAACGAGCGACTTTCTGTAATGCGAAAGCAGGCAGAAGAAGCGGTAAACAAGCGGATCGTAACCCTTTTCTTCAAGCAGAGAAACCGTGAGGAACTCGCCCGAGGATTTCGACATCTTGCCGCTGTTGGTGTTGAGGTGGTGAACGTGGAACCAGTAGTTGCACCACTTGTGTCCGATGTAGGATTCGCTCTGCGCGATCTCGTTCGTGTGGTGAGGGAACGCGTTGTCAATGCCGCCGCAATGGATATCAAGGTATTCGCCGAGATATTTCATGCTTATGCAGGAACATTCGATATGCCAGCCGGGGTAACCAACGCCCCACGGACTGTCCCATTTAAGCTCCTGATCGTCAAACTTGGACTTCGTGAACCAAAGCACAAAGTCAGCCTTGTTGCGCTTGTTGGAATCCTCCTCAACGCCCTCTCGAACGCCGACAGCAAGATCTTCCTCCTTGAAATCGTTGAAAACGTAATACTGACCGAGCTTCGATGTGTCAAAATAGATATTTCCGCCTGCTTCATAAGCATAGCCTTTTTCGATAAGCGAAGATATCACCTTGATGAACTCGTCAATGCAGCCGGTAGCAGGCTGAACAACGTCCGGAGTCTTGATGTTGAGCTTTGCGCAGTCGGAAAAGAATGCGTCCGTGTAGAACTTTGCTATCTCCATAACGGTCTTATGCTCACGCTTTGCGCCCTTGAGCATCTTGTCGTCGCCCGCGTCGCCGTCGCTTGTGAGGTGTCCTACGTCGGTGATGTTCATTACTCTCGTAACGTCAAGTCCCGTAAAGCGCAGGTATTTTTCAAGGATATCCTCCATAATGTAGCTTCGCAGGTTTCCGATGTGTGCATAGTGGTAAACCGTAGGGCCGCAGGTGTACATCGAAACCTTGCCCTGCTCCCTCGGGATAAAATCTTCCTTTGTTCTTGTGAGCGAGTTATATATCTTCATCTTCATTATTTCCCTTCTGTGCAGATTTTACATTGTTATATTTTTTCCCAAGCTCGTTTATTTCAAGCTTGTTGACCTTCTTTTCAAGGTTTTCTATCCTTGCAAGCTGCTTGCAGAGTTCAAGCGAAACAGGGTCGGGGATATGCACCTGATCGAGGTCGCAGCTCTGCACTCTTTCGCCGTTTCTGCGGACTATCCTCGCCGGAACGCCGACAGCCGTACAGTTCGGCGGAACAGCCTCCAAAACGACCGCATTCGCAGCTATTTTTACGTTATCTCCGACCGTAAACGGGCCAAGCACTCTTGCGCCTGCACCGACCATAACGTTGTTTCCGAGCGTTGGGTGACGCTTTCCCTTGTCCTTGCCCGTACCGCCGAGGGTAACTCCCTGATAAACAAGACAGTTATCCCCTATCTCGGTAGTTTCGCCGATAACGACTCCCGAGCCGTGGTCGATGAAAAAACCCTTGCCGATCTTTGCGCCGGGATGTATCTCTATCCCCGTGAAGAAACGCGCGGTCTGCGAAATAATCCTTGCCGCAAGGAAAAACTTCTTCTCATACAGCTTATGCGCTACCCTATATGCAAGAACAGCGTGAAGTCCCGAATAGGTCAGGACTATTTCAAGCGTACTTCTCGCCGCAGGGTCACGCCGCTTTACGGATTCGATCTCTTCTTTAAACTGTGCCTTTAACTCTTCAAAACTAAACACAATACAGCTCCTTTACAAGTATCAGAAAATCATTTTGTAAGACTATTTGGAATTTGTTGTAATCTTGTAGGGGACGGGGCTCCCGTCCCGATTTAACCATATTTGTGGCAAACGGGACGGGAAACCCGTCCCCTACAAAACATTGCAAATCAAACAACTTTCGATTTGTCGGGCAAATTTCCCCGTAATATAAGACATTGCCTTCTGTAAAAAAAACGCCTTCAAGAGCGAATTTTTTCGTTCCTGAAGGCGGCTTTTGACCACGGTTCCACTTCAATTAGCCTAAAATAAGGCTGTCTTTTTATCTTTAACGCAGATGCTACGCAGACGGATACTTTTATTTGTGGACAAAGCCATTTTGAACACAATTTTTCCCCGTCCGAGCCGGCGGCCGCACTTCACAAAAGCTCTTCGCCGCCGTTCCACCGCCCCGACGTTCTCTGTATCCCGAGCAAAAGCTACTCTGACCGTTATGCCTTTATAGATCGGAAGAGCACACGTCTGAACTCCAGTCACCGGCTATGATA
>CAMJES010000214.1 GCA_946404705.1 uncultured Ruminococcus sp.
GGATCCCGTTAAGAACCTTTCCGATGTGATCGACCTTTATGAAATGGCTGATTACAGAACCGAGTTCTTCGATGAATTCACATCACGTTATCTTGGCTAAACGTCGTTATCTCCCTTAAAATTTTTCATTCGGTTTTACGCTGTCGGAAATTCCCGACAGCGTATATATCCGAAACACTATTCAAAAAATAATCCGATTTTTCCTATATTCATTTGACGATCAATATTTGAAAGGTTGGATAAAAATGAGTAAAATTGAAGCTGTTGTTTTTGACTGGGCAGGTACTACCGTAGATTTCGGATGCTTTGCACCGCTTGAGGTTTTTCTTGAGATATTCGGAAAAGCAGGAGTTGATATCACTATCGAAGAAGCTCGCAAGCCTATGGGCGTACTCAAGATAGAGCATATCAGAATTCTCCTTAACGAACCGAGGATCCGTTCGGAATGGATCAAGGTAAAGGGCAAAGAGCCTGACGACAATGACGTTAACGCGCTTTATGCGGAATATGTTCCTGCGCTGCTTTCTATCCTCAAAAAATACAGCGAGCCTAATCCTTATGTTCTTGACGCCGTTGAAAAGCTGCGTGAAATGGGACTGAAGATAGGTTCAACAACGGGTTACACCGATGAAATGATGGCGGTAGTTGTTCCCGAAGCAAAGAAATACGGCTATTCTCCCGACTGCTTCTTCACTCCCGACGGACTTCCTGCAGGCAGACCGCTCCCGTGGATGATGTACCGCAATGCGGAAAAGCTCGGAGTATATCCGATGAAGAATATCGTTAAGGTCGGCGATACGATAAGTGATATCAAGGAAGGAAAGAACGCTTCGGCATGGAGCGTCGGAGTTATCGAGGGCAGCAATGAACTCGGACTTCACCTTGACGAGATGAAGGCTCTCTCCGCGGCAGAGCTTGAAGAAAAGAGCGAAGCTGTTCGCAAGAGATTTCTTGAAGCAGGTGCGGATTTCGTTATAAAGAATATGTCCGAGCTTCCTGCACTCGTTGAAAAGATAAACGGACTTCTTTCGGAGGGAAAAACTCCTTCATCAATTTAAAATATTCAAACGGCAAAAGGCAAACTGCAGTTTTTCTGCGTCTGCCTTGTTGTCGTATAAAAAGTATTGCCGCAGCAGATTTTTTGTGATATAATATGTAAAGGAATTGGAATTATGGATAACAGAACCTTGATCAGCGGCGAAAATCCGCATGAAAAATCCATGCAGATAGCAGAAAAAATTCTTGCTTATATCAAAACAAACAAGATCCCTCCCGATAAGCGTCTGCCCTCCGAGAATAAGCTTGCGGAGCAGTTCGGCGTTAACCGAAATATCGTCAGGACTGCGTATTCACACCTTTGCTCGCAAGGATATGTTACCTCAGTTCAGGGCAAAGGGCATTTTCCCGCAAGACGGGCAAGGCCGCTTATCTACAAGCATTCGTCAACGATAGGTTTTTCCGAGATCTTCGGCAAAAAATACGATGAATACGAAAATAAGATCGTAAGCTGGACAAAGACCGAAGTAAAGCCGAACGAGCTTGCCCGATTCGGGCTTGAAGAGGGTGAGATGGTCTATCGTCTGCGTACTTTGCGGCTTGTTAAGGGCGAGGTCATCGCAGTCTGCTATTCCAACATTCCTGCAAAGCACGTTCCCGATTTTGAAGAGCATTTTGAAAATTACGAGTCGATAAACAGAATTTTTATGGAGAGTTACGGCTATGAACATCCTGTCTGCGATTCGATATCCGTAAAGGCTGCAAACGCAAATTCCGATGATCTTAAATACCTCGGCATTTCGGAAAATACGCCTGTTATAACCATTGCATCCACATTTTCAACGGCTCAAACGGGAGTTATAGAATATTTTATCATACACGCCGCAGGCGATAAGTTTATACTTAATATGGATTTTAAAAATGAGGAGAGAGCCGATGATTGATAAATTGATCGATACGCTGATAAGCTCTGCGGACGCTGCATTTCTTGTCAAGACCGTGCTAAGGCTGCTGCTTGCGACCCTGCTCGGAACGTTTATCGGAAACGAGCGCGAGCATATTAACCGTCCTGCAGGCATACGCACCCATGTGCTTGTCTGCATCGGTGCGGCGCTTATGACTATAACCTCGGATTTTGTATGCATGAAATATGAGGGTATAATGAATATGGATCCGACCCGTCTTGGCGCGCAGGTTATAAGCGGCATAGGTTTCCTCGGCGCAGGCACGATAATCAAAGAGGGCTTCAGCGTAAAAGGTCTTACAACTGCGGCAAGTCTGTGGGCGGTGTCCTGCGTGGGGCTTACCTGCGGAACGGGATTTTACAGCGCAGCCGTGCTTGCAACGCTGCTCATATATTTTATGCTGCAGGTCGCAAAAAAGGTCATTCTTCGACATACCGAAACGAAATACATAAGCCTTGTCGTTGACAGCGCAGACAATGTTTCCAAAGCGGCGGCAAAGCTGTTCTCAAAGCTTTCTATCGCAGTTGTATCATCGGAAATAGTTGTCGGCTGTGATGAAAATGATGAGCATATTGAGCTTAAATATGTCGTTGCGGTTGGAAAATCAAGCGAGCTTTTTGATTTTGCAATAAACAAGCTGCGCATGGAGGACGGCGTTTTAGGCGTTCACGTTGAATAAAGAGTTATGATTTTTGATCTTCATACACATACGGTACATTCGCCGAGAGGGGAAAACAGCGCATACGAAATGTGCCGCTGTGCCGCAAAGCTCGGACTGTCGGTCATAGGCATAACCGACCATTGCGAATGTAACCGCTTTTATCCGCAAAGCTTTTATACATCGCGCCCGAACCCCGATGAAAGCTATGATAACGAGCAGCTTTTTGAGCGTTCGGTCAATGACGCAAAAGCGGCGAAAGAAAAATGCAGGGGCGGAATAAAAGTCCTTGTCGGAACGGAACTCGGTCAGCCGTGCTTTGATATGCAGGCGGCGGAAAAGATAACCTCGGACAGCCGTCTTGACTATGTTATCGGCTCAGTCCACCAGATACCGTGCTGCGATGATTTCTGCTTTCTTGAATATGATGAAAAGCTGCTTGATATACAGCTGGAAAGGTATTTCGGCGAGTGCCTGAGAATGTGCAGAGAGGTTGATATAAACGTCCTCGGGCATCTTACATATCCTCTGCGGTATATCGAGGGAAAATATAACATCAAAACGGATCTGAAACGCTATTACGATATAATTTCCGGCATTATGGATATAATAGTCGGCAAAGGTATCGCCCTTGAAATAAACTGCTCGGGGCTTCGGCAGGCGTACGGAAAAACCTTCCCGACAGAGGATATCGTAAGACTGTATAAAGACCGTGGCGGCGAGTTCGTTTCAATAGGCTCGGATACGCACAGCGCGGAATTTATTGGTCACGGCTTTGAAACCGCACGGGAGCTTGCGCTTTCCTGCGGCATTGCGAACGGAGTGTATTTTGAGCAGCGCAAGCCGACTTATTTCAAGTTTTGATGAGAGGTAAAAATATGGGACTTTTGCATATATATTGCGGCGACGGAAAAGGAAAAACGACCGCAGCGGTCGGACTTGCAGTAAGAGCCTGTGGCGCAGGACTTAAAACGGAGTTCGTGCAGTTTATGAAAGGCGGAGAAACCTCCGAGCTTGAGGTTTTGAAGCGGATAGACGGACTAAACATAACGCGCTGCGACCGGAACTATGGCTTTACATTCACAATGACCGAGCAGGATAAGGCGGATATAACCGAGTGTCATAATAAACTGCTTTCGGCTTTTGACAGAGGAGCGGACGTTGTGATACTCGATGAATTTTCATCCGCATATAATTATGAGCTTATCGACCGCGAGCTTGCAGAGCGTAAGGTTTTTGAGGGCTTGAAAACCGCCGAGGTCGTTATCACGGGAAGAGATCCCGATGAAAAATTCCTTGCCGCCGCGGATTATATCAGCGAAATAAAATGCGTCCGTCACCCTTATGAAAAAGGAATCAACGCGCGAAAAGGGATAGAGTTTTGAATGCGTAATTCGTAACGCGTAATTATTGCAAAGCTAACATTTGTCGTTAAAACCGCGAAGCGGACGAAAGTTTACGTTAATTCTGCAAGAATTTCGTATTCTTTCGTCCGCTTCGCGGTTTTATTAATACTAATTCCAAACCAACCTATAGACAAATACTCGGATATAATAATCCAATTCTGCGTCAGACTCCCTTGACAGGCGGCAGCCTGCCTGCGGTCGTCTTCCTTGACTTGGATTATTCTATCTGTCGTCTTTGTCTATAGAACGGTTTGGAATTAGTATAAGA
>CAMJES010000215.1 GCA_946404705.1 uncultured Ruminococcus sp.
TTTGTCAAGTCCTTTTTTCACTTTTAGCATTTTATCGACTTTTTCTCCGTTTTTTACCGCCTTTATGAGCAGTTTTTACAATGACGCGGTAAAATCAGATAGCAGCAATCATAAAATCAATGTAATCAAGCTCGTTGACATATACATTTTTCACGCTCTCATCAACATCATTGAAAACAACATAGAAATTGCAAACAACATCATTTCCCGTGATCTCATCGCTGTAATAATAGCGGTAAACATTGGTAACGGTGTTGTCAATCCCCTTTATAATAGAATACGGCGTAAATCCGAGCGCCCTGTCGACTGCTTTGCGCTTCATTCCATATTCAATGACAGACTGATCAATCTCTTTCGAGCTGTGATGACCCTTCCAGTTCTTTTGAAGCTGCGAAAAATCATAGTATGTAACGCGATTGATAGTGTCATCATTTGCCAGAGAAACCGTGATCGCCCACTCGGGAAAGCTCACGCCCTCTATTTTTATTGTTAAATTTCCCTCGCAAACATTGTCAAACTCTCCAAGCGATTTGATGGCTTCATATTTTGAAACCGCAACAAAATCGCAGTCGGTCTTAGCCTCGGCATAAGCAAGATCGCGGCCTATCGGCACATTTTTCAGCACCTTTTCCCCTGCTGACGGCATATTCATAAGCACCAATATCACAACCGCAATTACAACGATTATTATTGCAGCAGCAATAAGCACTATCTTAAATCTCTTGCGTTTCAGCGCCTTTTCAGCGTCCGACGCCTTTTCTTTCTTTGCCTTACGATTTTTTTTAGGTTTTTTTTCCGTCTTTTTCGCATTTTCATCAAGTGTGTTCATTATATTTTCCGAAGAAAGATCCTCTCCGCATCCGCCGCAGAAAGCTGCGCCGTCTTCATTTTCAAATCCGCATTTTGTACATTTCATTTTATCGTCGATCCTTTCCGAACGTCAAATCTCCAATGGTTAAGCCTCTTAAACGCCGTCTGTATCATTTCAAATTCCGAAAAATCAAACCGGCGGCTCATATAGACATATTATTCTTAATAGTACCATTTTTTCATATTTTTGTCAAGCATTCGACAGCTTTGTCAAGTGTTATTCCATAATATATATGTATCATATCAATAAATACATTTCACATTTTGTAGTTACCATGTTATAATACCTTTAGAGAAAAAGCATAATTTTTCCTTTTTTTATGGGAACAATTTCTGCTATTTCTACAAGTAAATGCATTAATGCGTTTTAATTTATTTAAGTTGGAGGAATTTAATATGGCAAGATTTACTTTACCAAGAGATCTTTATTTCGGAAAAGGCGCAATTGAGAACCTTAAGTCCTTTAAGGGCAAAAAGGCAATGATCGTTGTCGGCGGAGGCTCAATGAAACGCTTCGGATTCCTCCAGAAAGCTGAGGATTGCCTTAAAGAAGCAGGCATGGAAGTTGCTCTCTTTGAAGGTGTTGAACCCGACCCTTCCGTTGAAACTGTTATGAAGGGCGCACAGGCTATGCTCGATTTCGGCCCGGACTGGATCGTTGCTATCGGCGGTGGCTCACCTATCGACGCTGCAAAGGCTATGTGGATCAAGTATGAATATCCCGATTGTACATTTGAGGATATGTGCAAGGTATTCGGTATACCCGAGCTTCGTAAAAAGGCTAAGTTCTGCGCAATTTCTTCCACATCCGGTACTGCTACCGAAGTAACCGCATTCTCGATCATCACCGACTATTCAAAGGGCATCAAGTATCCTATCGCTGACTTTGAGATCACACCGGATGTTGCTATCGTTGACCCCGACCTTGCTGAAACAATGCCCCAGAAGCTTGTTGCTCATACAGGTATGGACGCTATCACACACGCAGTAGAAGCTTATGTTTCCACAGCTAACAGCAACTACTCCGATCCGCTTGCTATCCACGCTATCGAAATGATCCAGGCAGACCTCGTTGATTCCTACAACGGCGATATGGCAGCTCGTGACAGAATGCATGACGCACAGTGCCTCGCAGGTATGGCATTCTCCAACGCTCTCCTCGGAATCGTACATTCAATGGCTCATAAGACCGGCGCAGCATTCGCTGACTACGGCGCACATATCATCCACGGTGCAGCAAACGCAATGTATCTGCCCAAGGTTATCGCATTCAACGCTAAGGATCCGACAGCTAAGAAGCGTTACGGTGTTATCGCAGATTATATGAACCTCGGCGGCGCAAACGATGATGAAAAGGTTGATCTTCTCATCAAGTTCCTCCGCAAGATGAACGACGATCTCAAAATTCCTCATTGCATCAAGAACTACGGTGCAGACAGCTATCCCGTTGAGCAGGGCTTCGTTCCCGAGGAAGTATTCCTTGAAAGACTTCCCGAGATTGCAAAGAACGCTATCGGCGACGCTTGCACAGGCTCCAATCCCCGTCAGCCTTCACAAGAAGAAATGGAAAAGCTTCTTAAGTGCTGCTACTACGATACAGAAGTTGATTTCTAATACATACAATTCACGGCTCAAAACAGCTTAAAACAGAATTCCCCGGGAGTTTAGCTTTCGGGGAACTTTTTTTAGAGTGTGAAGTGTGGAGAGTGGAGTTTGGAGTTTTTTAATGTGGAAAGTGAAAAGTTGAAAGTGGAATTAAGTAACCTACTTCGCAGGCTCAATTTTGAAGTCTTGACGAAGCTTTTGCTTTGAAGTATAATTGAGTAAAACAAGCGGATAAAATGGTTGAGAAATCGGAAGTTGTGAGGTGAGTATATGTTTGATTTAATAATTCTACTTGACGGCAAATCATATCATAACAGAAATAAGCTTATGTCTTGTTTGGGATTACAGCAGCAACCGGATATAAACGGGAACGAACTGTACGCAAAAAAAGATAATGAACAACATATCATTGCTAACATTATAAAAGGAGTAAGCGGTTATTTTTATGAGGACGAAGTAACAATCCCATATAATATTTCCGGAGTATGTCATTTAGTCTTTTACCCATTTTGTGAAGTAGTAAATGAATTATTATCTGCAATAATCGACTTTAACAGCGAGTTATATGTTGATGATGATAATGGAAATATAGTAAACATATGTGATTACAAAATACTGGTCAAAAAGAAAAAAGTATATCCATACACATACTGTTCAAAAGATTATTTTTGATTACCCATGATAACTTCCAATTTTTGAGGCTAACCACTTCCAATTTATCTTCCGAAAACACCCCATTAAAAAAAACAATAAAAAATCCGCCCCAAAAACCATAAATGCGAGGAAAAATATGAATAAAAACGACTATATAACCCTATTCAACAGTGTAAACCCCGACCTTTTTGAAAGAGAAGACATAAAAAAACTGCCCGACAACGCATTTTTTGAAGAAATGCTTCTTTCTCTTGACGAATTTGATGTACACAAATATAAAAAAAGCTTTGATGACAACATTTCATTCGGATTTTATGACGGAAGCTTTGACGAATTGAAAGAAGCAATAGCCGCAGTAGATAAGGACTGGTTGAAAATTTTTCATGAGGACACCCGAGTGTTCTGCGGCTTTTATAATGATAATATCGCAAGCTTTTGTATAGTCGAGGATATGGGCATACATACAATAGACGGACGCAGGTTAAAAATCGGCGGCCCCGGTTGTGTCGGAACTGTACCCGAATACCGAAACAAAGGCATAGGACTGACAATGATAAAGTGTGTAACACTATTTTTAAAAAGAGAAGGCTACGATTACAGCTATATTCACTATACCGGCGTTGCACCGTGGTACGAAAAGCTTGGCTACAAAACTATCATAAAATGGAACAAGAACGGTATTGTGTAATACAGAATGCCGTAAAACAATGTTTGCCGACAGAAACGATACGGAGATAAAAAAATGATAGAGATAAAAATGCTTACACCCGAGGATGAAGAGGTTTTCTACCGTTTTTCGGTTGAATATCTTCCCGACAGCGACCCGCAAAAAATGAGAGAATACTGTAAATCATATCCCGAAGCCTTTCTGCTTTTAAAATCAGACGGAGTGTTTGTCGGAGCAGCATTCGGGCGCGACCGCAGCGTACAGTTTCCCGATGATGACTCCTTTGAGCTTTGCGGAATTGCGATTGGAGAGGAACACCGCAGAAAAGGTTACGGCAGGATGCTGCTCAATGAATTTGAAAGTGCGGCGAAAAAATACGGAGCAAATGCCGTTTCTCTCGGTTCCGCCGAGGGATATGCCGAACAGTTCTATATTAGCTGCGGATATAATCCCATAGAATATAAAGTATGGGAAAATGGCGCACCCTGCCTG
>CAMJES010000216.1 GCA_946404705.1 uncultured Ruminococcus sp.
TTTTTCTTTGGGGTATAATGGAATAAATTGAGTGCGTGAACTGCGCTATAAATCGGAATTTATCGCACAGAGGTGAAAAGATGAATACGATTATTGTAACCATTACAATATTTATTGTGTTTGTTATTGGAATCAAAAGAATTATCAGCCGACATATATCGAGCGTTGGATATACAAAGACGGTGTTCCGCACATTGAAACCTTTGATATAAACGCACGGTCATATAATATCAGCGAATATATCGGGATTTAGAAAATATACAGAGGAATCTGCAATGGATCTGAAAGAACGTGCAAAAAAACTGAAGACAGATATTCCGGCTATATTTTTGGCGCTGAAAGACAAGAAAACTCCGTTAGCGGCAAAGATCTTCGCGTGGTGTACGGTTGCGTATGCGCTTTCGCCTATTGACCTGATACCGGATTTTATACCCATTTTGGGATATCTTGACGATGTTATTCTCCTGCCTGCGCTTGTCGCGTTGACGGTCAAACTGATACCCGAAGACATTATGGAAAGAAACCGCCGACTTTCTGCGGAAATATGGAAAAACGGAAAGCCGAAAAAATGGTATTATTCGATACCTATAATACTAATATGGCTTCTTATTATTTGGCTTATTGTCAAGGCGATATGGTTATAATGCAGAATTGTTAGGAAATCGCTGATCATTGCCGCGGCAAAATATGGAAAAATCAAGCCGATGATCTCGTAACTTTGGTAAACAGTTTTATATTGGATTTCGGCGCAGTTTTTTCATATTTTAAATGGTGTTTAGTATAAGAACTGTATGGACATAAAAAAATTTATACTAAGTTCATATCGTTCTATAGACAAAGACGACGGATAGAATAATTCATGTCAAGGAAAGCGACCTCAGACAGGCTGGCGTCTGTCAAGGGAGCTTGACGCAGAATTGGATTATTATATCCGAGTATTTGTCTATAGGTTGATATGAACTTAGTATAAGGCAACACCTATCTATCACAGCGGTTCAGACGGTGTCCATGCAGAGCGATACTTATCAAAGAATAATGATACGAGGGATATGTATGAAAAATACGGCATATTATCACCTTCCGGGTCTGTTTGAGTTTTATGAGTTGTATAGAGTCTTTCTGCCGCTTTTCCGTGAACACAGAGAATACTTTTACGAATGGTGTGACATCGGCTCTGTTTATGGCGCTCCGACAGATTGTATCTGGGGCGGAGGCCGTGTCGGGACAGGAGATCACGATCCCAATGAGGTGCTTGCACTTATGCGGGAATACAATATTTCTTCCCGTCTGACATTCAGCAACTCCCTGCTGAGAGAAGAACATCTTTCGGACAGAAAATGTAACGCTCTCTGTTCTCTGTTCAGTAAAAGCCAAGATATCCGAAACGGTGTCATTATCCACTCGGAGCTGCTGCTGGACTATCTGAAACTGACTTATCCCGAGTTTTATTTTGTTTCCTCCACGACCAAAGTTCTGACGGATTTTCAGCAGTTTTGGGGCGAAATACAACGTGATGATTTCCTTTATGTAGTACCGGATTTTCGGCTGAATAAGTGCTTTGACAAGCTGAACACGCTGTCCGCTGCACAGAAAGACAAAACAGAGTTTCTATGCAACGAATGCTGTCGGTTCGGCTGTAAGGACAGAAAAAGCTGTTATGAAAATGTCAGCCGCAGAAATCTTGGAGAGATATGCCCCGAACACCGATGCACAGCCCCCGATGCAAACAACGGCTATATGTTTTCCAAAGCAATGAAAAATCCTGCATTTATCGGCATAAGCGATATAAGGAATTTCTATCTGCCAATGGGATTTTCCAATTTTAAGATCGAAGGACGGGAACTTGGCAGCGCATTGATATTGGAATTTCTTCTCTACTATATGACCAAACCTGAGTATCAGCTGCAGGTCAGGGAAGAAATATATCTTGACAGTATGCTGGATCTTTTTTGAATTATGCAATAGCCGAAGAAACACCCATTGATAAGCGTTTCCTTAATATCAATATCCACACTTGACATAATCTGCGAAAAATGATAAACTTTGTAATATATGTATTGGGAACCTCTAAAAACCTCCTTCTCGGCAATTTTTCTATGACTTATATCATCTGCTGCGTTATCAAACCTTGTAATACATCAAGTATTACTGCGGTTTGATGCCTTGCAGCTGATATAAGTCATATACGAAAAATTGCTCAAGTCCCGGTTTTTAGAGAACCCCTATTGTTAAATTGACCTTTCCGGGAGTGTGTTCGGTTTTGAATATAATTATTGTAGGCTGCGGCAAAGTCGGCGGTGAAATAGCAGAACGCCTTAACGATGAGGGCGATAATATTACCGTCATCGACATTGATGCCGCAAAGTTAAATACTTTAACAGCACGGCTTGATGTGCTGGGCGTTACGGGAAATGGTGCAACGCATCTTGTTCAGCAGGAAGCAGGCATCAGAAACGCTGATCTTCTTATTGCCGTTACAGGCTCTGATGAACTTAATCTGCTCTGCTGCCTTATCGCAAAAAAGGAAGGTAACTGCCAGACCATTGCTCGTGTAAGAGATCCTCAGTACAGCTCGGAGGCGCCGTATCTCAAGGAAGAGCTTGGTCTTGCAATGGTCATAAATCCCGAATTTGCGGCAGCTGCAGAGATCGCTCGTGTACTCAGATTCCCGTCCGCAATAAAGATAGACACATTTGCAAAAGGCAAGATCGACCTTATGAAGTTCCGTCTTCCCGAAAAATGTGTGCTTTCAGGCTATTCCGTCAAGGAGATAATGTCAAAGCTCAGCTGCAATGTCCTCGTTTGCACCGTTGAAAGAGGTGATAATGCTTACATCCCTAACGGTGATTTTGTGTTTGAGGAAAAGGATATAATCTCAATAATCGCATCTCCCATGAACGCAAACGCATTTTTCCGAAAGATAGACTACAAGATAAATCAGGTCAAGGACTGCATTATCGCAGGCGGCGGAGAGATAGCTTATTATCTCTGCAGAATACTTAAAAAAACAGGTATCTCTCTGAAACTTATCGAAAAGAATCCGAAACGCTGCGAAGAGCTTTGCACCGCCCTTCCCGATGTCACCGTTATCTGCGGAGATGCCACCGATCAACAGACGCTGCTTGAAGAAGGACTTGCAAACGCTAACTCCTTTGCCGCCCTCACAAATATTGATGAAGAAAATGTAATGCTTTCCCTTTTCGCAAAGACAAAGGGCTGCAAAAAGCTTGTTACAAAGATAAACCGTATCGACTTCTTCGATGTTATAAAGCAGCTTGATCTTGACTCGATAATCTACCCCAAAAATATCACCTCGGAGCTTATTGTCAGCCATGTCCGCGCGATGAAGAACACCATAGGAAGCAATGTCCAAACAGTTTACACCATCATAAAGGGCAAAGCAGAAGCGGCGGAATTCATGATAAAAGACAATTCACCCGTCCTTGGAAAGCCTTTGATGGAGCTGCGGTTCAAGCCGAATGTACTTGTTGCCGTTATCCTCAGAGAAAACAAGGTCATTATCCCCCGAGGAAGCGATGTTATCGAAAAGAACGATTCGGTCATAGTTGTTTCCGACATTCGTCCGCACGATATTTCCGACATTCTCGAATAACGAGGTATATATAGTATGAATTTTTCAATGATAGTATATATCCTCGGCTGGATATTGAATTTTGAGGCGCTTTTCATGGTTATCCCATTGGCTGTGGCTATAATTTTCGGGGATAACACCATATTGCCCATTCTGCTGACAATGGGTATATGCGCCGCAATAGGCCTGCCGATAACCCGAAAAAAGCCTAAGGAAAGCTCTCTCCATTCCCGTGACGGATATGTCATCGTATCGCTGAGTTGGATAATCCTAAGTGCATTCGGCGCATTGCCCTTTGTATTTTCGGGTGCTATCCCGAATTACATTGATGCGCTTTTTGAGACTGTTTCGGGTTTTACAACAACAGGTGCATCTATCCTTTCGGACGTTGAAGCCGTTCCGAAGTCGCTGCTGATATGGCGCAGCTTCACACATTGGATAGGCGGAATGGGCGTACTGGTATTCATTATGGCATTTCTGCCTCTTTCGGGCGGACAGAATATGCACATCATGAAGGCGGAAAGCCCCGGCCCGTCGGTCAGCAAACTCGTCCCCAGAATAAAGACCACCGCCCTGCTGCTTTATGCAATATACTTTGTTCTGACGCTCATTGAATTTATACTCCTGCTGTTCGGCGGAATGCCAGATCGGAAGAGCACACGTCTGAACTCCAGTCACCGGCTATGATA
>CAMJES010000217.1 GCA_946404705.1 uncultured Ruminococcus sp.
ATATCATAGCCGGTGACTGGAGTTCAGACGTGTGCTCTTCCGATCTGGATAGTCGTGACCGAAAATACGGAGGATATCCCTGCACCGAAAAGATTATCTGCAAGGGTCAGATATATCTGTCAGGCGGCGGTGACGGTGCTGCTTGCCGCACTCGGCGTTGTATCGGGGCATTTTGGAGCGGAAACAATGTCGCTTTTTGCGTTCATTGCGGCTTATGTCATAATAGGGTGGCAGGTTTATATGTCCGTTTTTGACGGGATAAAAGAAAAACGCCGCCTGCGGATAGCAGAAACGGCGGTGTGCGTTGTTTCATTGATATTGTTTTTGTGCGGAAAATATGTTATAGCTATTGCGGTTATGCTTTTGTTTAAATTCGGAATTCGGAATTCGTAATTCGGAATTATGGGTGAATCCAACTTTGTGGGTTTAATGACAAGTGCTGGCTTTGCAAAAATTCCGCATTCCGAATTCCAAATTAAAAAGTCACATTGCCGATATTCCTATAACCGTTATATTGTCCGTACTTCCGCCGTTTTTGGCAAGCTCGACAAGTGCTTTGAGCCTTTTAGGGAGCTTTATCGGCTGCGCAAGCGTTTCTTCAAAGTCGCCTTTTGTGATATAATCTGCCAGTCCGTCGCTGCAGATAAGGATAAGGTCGCCCGGCTGTATTCCGCCCTCGATAGTCGTTACTTCAACTTTCGGATCCTCGACGATATTCCCAAGCACAGGGAAAATCACGTTGCGGTGCTTATGGGTGCGCTTTTCATCGGCGGTTATCTCGCCCTGCTCATAGAGCATCTGTACAAGCGACTGGTCACGCGAAAGCTGCTTTATACTGCCGCCTCTATAACGAAAAAGCTTTGAATCCCCGACATTTATTATAGAAGCGGTGTCGTTTTTATCGACTGCAAGCGCACATAGCGTTGTTTGCATATTGATATTGTTGTTTTCTACGCCGCTTTTCCTTAGGGCATAGTGTATATCAAGCACCTTTTTTTCATAATCCGTGCTTTCCGATGGTTTTAGCGCACAGAGGAGATCAAGTGCAAGGCGCGATGCGATCTCTCCGCTTGTTTCCCCTCCCACTCCGTCGGCAACGGCGGTCACAAACGGTGTATGCAGCTCGCTTTCAAGCATTGCCGAATTCATAACTATTTTATTGATAAGAAAGGCGTCTTCGTTGTGATCCCTCACAGTTCCGGCGTCTGTAATTCCGCAGCAGTAGTACATCAAAGGCCTCCGTATGGATCGGAAACGCTGGGGCATAACAGCGCTTTCTACAGCATTTCCTGAATACTCTTTTCATTATAGCTCAAAAAAGCGCTGTTTTCAACAGATTTGCTTCATTTAAATTTTTTTTTACAATTCGCTTTTTTTATAATAATATTCCCGACCGGTTTATGCAGGCGACAATAAAGAAACTTTACCGCTGCGGGACGCAAACTTTATTCATTTTGCTGATTATATAATGAATTGATAAATTATTTCTATTCGTCAAAACGTTATTTTTTTCGCAATAATTTGTGGAAAATTAACATATTGTTACAAATTGTATAATTAATGCTTGACAAAAAGATGAAAAAGGTGTATTATATGTATAATAACTATAACTATAAAGGAATGACAGCTGTATTCCTTTTGTTGGAGGGGAATTAAATTGGCAATCGCTCTTACAGATTTGATAAGCGTTGGCACTCTTCAGTCCATTCAGGACGGATTCGCAAAGCTTACAGGTATGGCTGCGCTTACGACAGACGCTGACGGAAATGCAGTTACTAACGGAAGTAACTTTACCGATTTTTGCATGGATCTTACAAGAAAGAGCCGTGAGGGCTGCCGCAGATGCGGTCAATGCGATAAAAAAGGCGGCGAGGACGCTCTCCTTTCACGAAAGTCCGTTGCTTATTCCTGCCACGCAGGTCTTGTTGACTTTGCAGCGCCTATTATGCTCGGGGGAGAAATGATAGGTTCGTTTATCGGCGGTCAGGTGCTTACGGAAGAACCGGACGAAGAAAAGTTCCGTGCAATTGCCCGTGAACTCAGCATTGACGAGGATAAATATATCACGGCTCTGCGCAAGGTAAAAATAGTTGACAAAAAGCAGGTCGAAGCTGCTGCCGATTTCTTGTTCACTATCGCAGGACTTCTTTCGCAGTCCGCTTATGACGCTTATATCTCAAAGCAGAACAACTCGGGACTTACAAGCCTTAATCAGGCACTCTATAAAAAGGTCGATGAGGCAAGCACACTTATCAGACATACCGAAAAGACGCTTAACGGTATCAAGGACGCTTATTCGAATCTCAGCACTATCGCTCAGGGAACATCGGCAGAGATATCCAGAACGACCGAAACCTTAAAGCAAATTCAGGATATTGCGCTTAATACAAAGATCCTCGGCTTCAACGCTTCGATCGAAGCTTCAAGAGCTAAGGAAGCAGGAAAGGGCTTCGGCGTTATCGCTCAGGAAGTCAGAAATCTGGCTGAAACGAGCAAGGCATCCGCCGACAGCATTCAGAACGCAATGACAAGTATTGACAGTCATTCAAAGACTATCACAGAGAATATTGCCAATACCGAAGAGCTTGTTACGAACTGCTTCAAGGATATTGAAAAGTTTAGTGAGCTTCTTGAAGATATCAAGAATATGAAGTAATTTTCTATATACATAAAAGGAGGCGGATCTTATGGATATGAGTGCTTCTATTGCTTCAACAGCAATGGCAATGTCACAGTCGCAGTTTCAGCAGCAGGCAGGCATGAGCATTCTTAAAAAGAGCATGGACGTAAGCTCCCAGCTTGCTATGGGAACTATCGAAATGATGAATGACTCTGCAAAAGCCTTCGCAGGTGACATCGGCGCTGTTTTTGACGCCAGAGCATAATTGAACAAGCTATTATTAAAGCCGCTTTTGATTTGTCAAAAGCGGCTTTTGCTTGCTGTTTATGGAAACATACGGTCAATTTGAAGAGGGATGAACGGCACTTTCATAGTCCTGTGCGATAAGCTCTGTTTCGGGGTAGTAGTAACCAAGTATCTCGCGGTAGGTCTTGTTTTCTTTGGCAAGGCAGTTTGCGCCGTACTGGCTCATTCCGACTCCGTGACCGCTGCCCTTGACGGAAAATACGAATTTTTCGTCTTTTTCGTTATACGAAACCGTAAAGGCAGCCGATTTAAGCCCGAGAGCGGCGCGGATCTCTTGTCCGCTGTATGTTTCTATGCCGACAGAGGCTCTTTTTACATATCCGCCGGTCGTGAGGGCGTCAACGCTTATCAGGCCGCTTTTTTCACCGTTAAGGTCGGCGTCGGGGAAAGCAGCGCTTATCTCGTCCGCTGAGAATTCGGCTTCGCTGTAAAAGGTCGGCGCGTCACAGTCCCACTCGCTTTCCACCGAAACAAGATACGGGAACGAAACCTCCCAAACATCGGCGGAATTTTCCGTTTTTCCGCAGGAAACGGAATGGAACGCGGCAGCTATCGGCTCGTTTTCATAATACAAGGCTTCGGGATAAACGGCGTCAACGGCTTCTTCAATTTTTTTGCGGTATTCATCGTAGGCGCTGCCGTAGAATGCCTTGCCCTGCTCGGGGGTGAAGAACGCCTGAAATTTGTTGCTGTCGTTTGAGATATACGCGCCCATAAGCTCGGGGGCGGGGTTTTCCGTTTCGAGCCGAATCCTGCGCAGGGCGTATGTATAAGCTGCGACAGCCTGCGCTTTGAGCGCTTCCGTTTCATAAGCTGCAGGCATTTCAGCCATGACCGCGCCTGCGATATAGTCTTTGATAGGTATTTCCATGACCTGTCCGCTTGTGATATCAAGCACGGGGAAAATATCCGCCGCAGGCGTTGGGTAGGTGCTTTCGGCAGGTGGGTTCTCCACCTCGGAGGTTTCTGTCATTTCGGCTGTTTCTTCGGCTGATACGGCTTCGTTCGCATCTCTTCCTATAAAGCCTATCATAGGAATTACAAACATAAATGCCGCAAACAGTATGGCAATTTTAAACATATCCTTCATTTGAACATATCCTTTCCGGTGTAATTGTTACAAATATGACAAAAAAGCCCATCAAACAAGCTTTTTTTCGTAACCTGTTTTTTGAAAAACTGCTTGACAAGAAGTGAAAGCTATTGTAAAATAAAAGAGTACATATTATTAAGGTGTGCGCTCATTTATCGCTGTGCAATGATGCACTTAACGTTTACAATGACGTAAACCGATATATGTGAGATCGGAAGAGCACACGTCTGAACTCCAGTCACCGGCTATGATATCT
>CAMJES010000218.1 GCA_946404705.1 uncultured Ruminococcus sp.
GTTATATATTTGAGAAATTCCGCTTTTTCGGTGATGTTCGCGATTATGTTCAGAAAGTACATAACCGCTGTGATACCAAGGCCTATTCCCATTCCGCCGCGGCTCAAAAATGCAGAGATGCCAAAGCATATCCCGCCAAATTCAAGCTGCATTACAAGATATGCTGTATGCAGCAGGAGAAGCTCCTTCATCGGAATTTCCTCGCCGATCGCTGCTGCGGATATCAGCGCGATCGTAAAGATAACAACGTTCATTGCAACTATTTGTATTATCACCGAGATAAGCTTTTCGGTGATTATTTTTTGCCTTGAAACGGGGTGTGTAAGCAGGAATTCAGCCGTTTTGTCGCGCTCTTCCTTGCAGAGGACGCCTATTGCGCATATAGCTGAGAAAAATCCGCCGCCAAGTCCGAGTATATTTCCGCACTCAATTCCGTAAAAGCCGATAAACGTTCCGAAGTTGAGCTTATCCATACCGAACGCGGTCGAGAAATTACCCATTGACGAAAACATATCTCCGATGTCGTTCATCTGCGTTTCCATTTCGGGATAGAGGAAAACGCACATTGCAAGCAGCAGTCCGATAGTCAGCGTCCATATCCAGAAAAAAGCCTTGCCGAGTTTAAGTTCGTGTTTAATTATTGTCATTGCTCTCACCGTCCTTTTCGTAATAGTGCATAAAGATCTCTTCAAGGTCGGGTTCGGTCACGGTAAAGTCGCGAACCTGCCCAGAGCTTAGTATCCCGATAAGTCCATCTGCACTTCCGCTGTAAAGGAAGCTTATTTTTTCGCCGTCATTGCGGATATCCTTTGCGTTTCGGAGCATACCTGCGTCAATACTGCCCTCTATCGTAACTCGCTTTGCGCCCGTATTTGAGAGATTTTCCACGCTGTCGCAGGCAATGATATGTCCGTCACGGATAACAGCCGCCCGTGTGCAGTTATGCTCAATTTCGGACAGAATATGGCTCGACATAAATATTGCCGCACCCGAATTGTTCCTTTCGCGCAGGATATCGAAGAATTCCTTCTGCATCAGAGGGTCAAGTCCGCTTGTCGGTTCGTCCAGAACGATAAGCCGCGGTTCGTGCTGCAGAGCGCAGACTATCGAAACCTTTTTGCGGTTGCCGAATGAAAGCTCGTCAACCTTTCTTGACGTATCAAGCTGAAGCCTTTCGCAAAGCTCATCCGCGGCCTTTTTGCAGTCCTTTTTGCGCAGGTCTGCCGAAAGCTTTATCATATCACGGACTTTCATTCCGTGGTAAAACATTGCTTCGGACGGAAGATATCCCACATCGGCAAGGAGTTCCTGACGTTTGGCTTTTATGCTTTTTCCGAAAATAAAAGCGTCGCCGCTCGAGGGTGAAACCAGTCCGAGCAGATTTCGTATCGTTGTGGATTTTCCTGCACCGTTCGGGCCTATGAACCCGAAAAACTCGCCCTCGTTAACGGCAAGGTCAACGTTTTCGATGCCACGCTTTTTGCCGTAAAATTTCGTAAGCTTTTCCGTTTTTATTGCTGTCATAACATCAGTCCTTCTTTAAGAATATACTTTTCCAGAACCTCATCATTTCGGTGAAGTCGCTTTCCATTTTATCAATATCCGTATCGCCGCGCTGCAAAGCCTCCCACATATACCCCTCCGAAGCGAGAAACATTTCGCGGTACATCATTTCAAGGTCAATATCGGGCATAAACTGATCCGCCGCAAAATTCAGCCGTGCGCTGTCTTTTTTGAAGTTGAAATGCTTATCGCAGCTTTCACGGACAGCGGCGCTTATATCGGGATCCTTTTCATAGAATACTTTCAAGGCGAAAAAAGACATATCGGGATATTTCCGCATAAGCGCGATCTTGGCTTTAAGCCCCTTTTCCATGCTTTCAAAAAGTCCGTCACCTGCATAGCAGCCGTATTCTGCGAGCGCTTTTACGGTGAATTCCGCACACTTTTCCCACAGGAACAGATAAAGCTCCTTTTTGTTCCGAAAATAGTAGAACAGCAGAGATTTGCTTATTCCTGCGTCCGCCGCGATCTCGCTCATCGGGCTGTTTTTATAGGAATTCCGTGAAAACACACGAAAGCCTGCGTTGATGACAGCCTGCTGTTTTTTTTCGGGAAGAGAAAAGAATTTCTCGTTCATTTTGCACCCCCTTTCTTTTCATTGAACCATCGGTCAAAGAATAAACCCTAAATAAATCGCTTCTGTCGTTTTTTCAAAAGCAGAATTTGAAAAAACGGCGAAACGATGCCTTGCATAAAGGAAACTTAATTTTCTATTTCCTACCAATTATAAACTCATTGACCGATTTTGTGAAGACCCTTTTTATAAAAAATTATAAAAAACGGCTAAACCTTCGCTTAGCCGTTAAAATATTTATAAAAATTTAAGCAAATCTGATAGTTCCCGAGCCGACAGCTTTTTCTTCGCCGTTTTCGCAGCGCACAAGCAGCCTGCCCTTGCTGTCGATACCGAAGCAGTCAGCCGTAAAGAGATCGTCGCCCTGTGTGACGGTTATCTTTTTGCCGATAACATTGGAACGGCGGACATATTCCTTCATAAATTCGCTATCATCAATGTGTTCAAGCTGCTCTTCAAGGCAGTTAAGGACTTCTGCCGCAAGCATATTTCTCGAAACGTTGTGGTGAATCTCCATTTTTATAGAGGTCGCGGTGTTGGCAAGCTCCTCGGGGAAAGAGGAGTTCTGAACGTTTATGCCGATGCCGATGACCGCATATTCAAGTCCGCCCTGCTCAACGTCGATAGAGGCTTCTGTGAGAATTCCGCAAACCTTTCTGCCGTTTATATAAATATCGTTGACCCATTTTATCTGACATTCAAGCTCCGGAGCGACCCTTTCAATAGCCTGTGCAACTGCTACCGCAGCGCAGCTTGTAACGAGCAGAGAGCTGTCGATAGAAAGCTTCGGACGAATGATAACGCTCATATAAACGCCCATGCCAAGCGGCGAATAGAACTTCCTTCCAAGCCTACCCTTGCCGCCTGTCTGGATCTCGGCAATTACCGTTGTTCCGTGAACCGCGCCGTAGTGAGCGGCTTCTTTGGTGAAAGAGTTGGTGGAATCTATCTCGCGATAAACATCAAGCTTTTTTCCGAGCGCCTTTGTTTTAAGATACGGTCTTATAGCCTGCTCGCTGATAAGATCGTTGGATTCTTCAAGGCAGTAGCCGCGGTTTGTAACGGCTGAAATGGAGTAGCCTTCGCTGCGCAGCGAGTTGACAGCTTTCCATACAGCGCCGCGTGTAACGCCGACAGTATTTGAAATTTTTGTTCCGGAAACTGTTTTCCCTTTGTTTGCCTCAAGAACGGCAAGCACCCTGTCTTTTAATGCCATTATTTACACCCTTATGAAATACGGGCAAGCTCTGAACACGCGTTGCCCTTTTTTATGTTCTGTATTTATATTAAAATTATACATTATTTATGTGAACGATTCTATCACAATTAATGTACTAAATCATAATATAGAGTAAATAAGGGGATTGGGAGAGTGGATAATTAAGCTATGATCAGTATTTCCGGAGCCATAAGACTACTCCTGCTAATAATTGCCGTGTCTGCCGACGGGTTTTGTTCCGCGTTCGGACTGGGCGCATCGGGGATAACAATACCGCCGCGCTCAGCAGCAGTCATAAGCGCGTCCGGAGCAGCATTTCTGGCAGTATCAGCAGCATTTGGCGGCGCAGCGGTAAGGTTTATCCCGAACGGCGTGTGCGGAGTTATTTCAAGCACTATATTGACGCTGCTGGGCGTTTTCAATCTTTTTCATAAAGCGTTTGAAAAGCTTGGAGAAAAGCTGCCCGAAAAATCAAAGCTTCGGGTATATCTGTCGGATGAAGCCGCCGACTGCGATAAATCGAAGGATATCTCCTGTAAAGAAGCGCTTGTGCTTTCGGCAGCATTATCAGCGGATTCGCTTGCCGCAGGATTGGGAGCAGGATTCGGCTCAATACCCATCATACCGACAGCAGTTTTGTCGTTTCTTGTAGGATTTTGTTTTGTAACAGCAGCAAATGCGCTCGGGAAAAAAGCAGCCTGCGGAAAAACACCGCGTAAGCTTGATTTCCGCTGCCTTTGTGGAGGACTTTTGATAGCGATAGCATTTTTCAAAGCGTAAAAAGGAGCAATTTGGAATATGGAATTGCCGTTAAAACCGCGAAGCGGACGAAAGTTTACGTCCACGCTTTTTAAAGGGTGGCGAGGGGTCAAGGGGGCGAGAAGCCCCATTGTCGCGCTCCGCAGAG
>CAMJES010000219.1 GCA_946404705.1 uncultured Ruminococcus sp.
GGTTTAAGGAGTTTCGCGCTCTGCGGAGCGCGACAAGGTGGCGCTGCCCCCTTGACCCCTGCCACCTTTGAAAAGGTGGACGAAACTTTTCGTCCGCTTCGCGGTTATAACGGCAAATTTTGGCGCTGCAATAATTCCGAATTAAAACAATTTTGATTTTCTTTTATTTGTTTTTTTCGTATATCCTTATAAGTCCTTTTAAGAGCAGATCTTTATCGTGTATTACCTTTCGCTTACAATACGGTATTATACATCCCGAAAGTCCTCCCGTTGCTATTACGGTACACTCTTTTCCAAGTTCATCCTCAAAGCGCTCGATAATACCGTCTATCATCGAAGCCTGACCAAATATGATACCGCTTTTCATACAGTCGATCGTATTTCTGCCGATGATCTTTTTCGGCGGTTCAAGGTTGATCTTCGGAAGCTGTGATGTTCCTGCTGTCAATGCATTGAGCGATACATTCACTCCCGGAATTATCATTCCGCCGAGGTAGCATCCGTTGCTGTCGATAACGGCTGCTGTTGTTGCTGTTCCCATATCAAAGATGATAAGCGGAAGCGGATACTCGGATATTCCTGCGACTGCGTCGACTACAAGGTCGCTGCCGAGCTGTGCCGGATTGTCGATAACTATATTAAGTCCGGTTTTTGTTCCCGGGCCGACTACTTTTGCGTCTACGCCGGTTATTTTCTTTATTGCAAGCTTTATGGTTGATGTTACCGATGGAACGACAGAGGATATTATTGCGCCGTTTATCTCGTCTTGTTTTATGCTGTACAACTCCAGAATCGTTTTAAAGGATATTGCATATTCAAGCGCGGTATTTTCCCTTGAGGTGGATATCCTTTCCGAGAATGCGATCTTTCCGCCGTTGCAGCATCCGATAACGATATTTGTATTTCCTACATCAATTGCTAAGATCATGGCTATGCTCCTTATGCTTCGTTTGATTCAAAATTCGGGATAAGCTTTGCTTTGAGCAGGGCTGTTCCAACTGCGCCGGTAACTACTGTTGACGCCACCATTTCAAAAATGGCGTTAACTCCTACGAATGCGCACATAAATGCAAGAATGTTCATCTCTCCGCGAGTTTCCATTATAAGGTCGGTTCTTCCGAACAATAACATAAGTGCTGTCATAAAGAATAGCGTATTGAGGAAAGCTGCTGAGAAGCCTGTTACAAAGCTTGAAACGATGCCGTTTGCGATTTTTGATACAAGTTTATTGATATATCCCAAGAAAAATCCGTCAAGAATTCTCGGGACGATGCAGAGAATGACGGTAAAAAACGGATTGATCCCGAACAGGGCTGCTCCGAACGGACTTGGAAGTCCTACGCCTATGCATTGAAGAAAGCTTGTGAGTCCGAAAACGGCTCCCACAGCTGCGCCTCCGGCGGGACCCATAGTCAGTGCTGCGACTGCGACCGGAATAATATTGAGCGTGATGGAAAGGGGGCCGATATTAAGGTAGCCGAGCGGTGTGAACGACATCACGACAAGAATTGCCGTAAGCAGTCCCATAATTACAACACGGGCAATTTTTTGCTTGTTTTTCATAATAAAATTCCTCCTTGTTATTATTCCCTTTCGGGATACAATACAATAAGCGGAGCTTTTTCAGCTGAAGATTCGCTGCAAAGTCCATTTTTATTATATCACAAAGCTGCGATTTTTGCAATGTTTTGGAAGTTTTTATCAACGCGCGGTTTCCGTATAATACTGTTCAAGCTTGGGACGGCTCAGTTCAAAGACGTTCTGCAGCGAAGGGTCGAAGTGTGAACCCATTGATTCGAGCATAACGCTGTTGGCTTTTTCGAAGCTCATTGGTTCTTTATAGCATCTGCGGCTGACAAGAGCGTCATACACATCGGCAACAGCCATTATTCTTGCTTCAAGAGGTATATTTTCGCCGGAAAGATGTTCGGGATAACCGCTTCCGTCCCATTTTTCGTGGTGATAACGCGCAACATTTACTGCTGTATTGACAAAATGCTCCTCTTCGACGCCGCGCAGGATTCCCTCGACAAGTTGTGCGCTTTTTTCGGAGTGGGTCTTGATGATCTCAAATTCCTCCGGAGTAAGGCGTCCGGGCTTTCGGAGTATCGCGTCATCGACCGCAATTTTTCCGAGGTCGTGCATAGGCGCTGCTTTAATGACGTCATTGTAAAACTCATCGGTTTTGTCAAGCAGGCCGTTTTCCTTTATCGTATCGATAAGAATACTTACAACATAGCTTGTACGCTTGATATGGCCGCCCGTGTTGTTGTCGCGGTTTTCGACCATATCCGCCATTGAGAGGATGATCTTGTTTTGGATGCTTTGGATATGCGCGGTTTTCTCGTCGACTTCGGTTTTGAGTTCGTCTGCGTAGTTGAACATCAATCCCAAGTAGTTATGTTTTTCGGTATTGTCGCGTATTTCGATAACATATCCGATGTGTTTGTTTTTATGCATAGTTCGTTCGATACGGCATTCGAAATAGAGCGAGTCCTTTTCAAAATCCCATATTCCGTTATCGCTTATTGCGCCGGAAAGGCAGGGGATGGCTTCGAGTACGGATTTTTCCTTTATAAGCTTATCGACCTCGCATTTTTCAAGGTCGGGAAGTATCTTCTTTGCGGCGCTGTTGCAGCCGAGATAACGCTTTTGTTTGTCGATTATGACATAGCCGTATGTAGTTTGGTTGCTGAGTGACTTCATAATGCTTGTTTCAACATCGTAAAGAGAAAGCTGTCTGTTAAGAAAAAGCAGGATATATCCTACAAAAACGTATGCGGCCGGCACTGCTTCAAACAAAGGATTGATAAAGCGTATCAGAACAAAGATAGAAACCATACCTGCCCCGAGCAGCATAAGCGTTACGATCGTCTTGGTTGAAACGTCCTTCTTTTTTAGCATTGTATAGACAACAATTCCGATAAGTATAGCGACATAGCCGTAAAGTAGAATGGTAAAAAGGATATGAAAAGGGCCGTAGCTGCGTTTAAGTACACTTGCGCTGTTGTAGCGAATGAGAGATGCGTCGCTGTAATACAGGTCGTTGTAGCCGGTGGTGAGTACGAATGAATAAACGACAATGCTGTATGAGACCATAAGGGCATAGACAAATTTCGGCACACGGTAATGGCATATACCCAAAATAATTGTAATAATTACAGGTGGGATAAAACAGCCGCCAATATAGCAAATTTTATTTGCGAGAAGGGCTTCGCTGAGGGTGGTTGAGAGGGATATGGCAAGATATCCTCCGTTTGTTATAAGCAGGAGCAGCGCAAAAAGCATCATATATGAATTAACTGTTTTTCCGTCAGAAAAAGCTAAAAAAAGGAGAAAGCTAACTGCGGCTAAAATAGAGGCAGCGGCATAATATGTAATCATTCAGGGTCAGGCTTCCTTTCTCAAATATAATATATTATACCATATTATAATACAAAATGTCAACAAGTTATCATATTTTGTCTTTATTAGTTCATTTTTCTGCACAAATAAAAAAATTATAATTTTTTTGAAAAAGGGGTTGACAAAGAAAATTGATTGTGATATAATAATTAAGCAGTCTTGTTAAGACACTAAAAAATATCGCGGAGTGGAGCAGCTCGGTAGCTCGTCGGGCTCATAACCCGAAGGTCGTTGGTTCAAATCCAGCCTCCGCAACCACCAGGAAACCACGTAAACACGTGGTTTCCTTTTATTTATGCATAAATGGGCACAGGAGTTTCCTGCAGATTTCCTGCATTTTTTCCAACAAAGGGATACTTTTGACAAGTAAATCACTCCTCGAAATCTAAGGCTGAGCAAATGGTGTCAAGTTCGTTCAAAGTAGTTTCATTATCGAAATGACAGTAAATGTCAGCGGTAGTCTGGAAGTTTGCATGACGGGCATACCCCTGAATATCCTTTATAGAGAAATTTTTTTGTGACAGCAAAGTTACAACACTATGCCGCAAATCATGAAAACGTATATGCTTTAGATTGAATTCTTCTAACAGCTTCTTGAACCTATGGCTTATGTAATCAACCATCAAACGTTCTCCTATTTCATTCACGCATATAAATGTCTTGTAATCCTCAACGTCACTTATAAGGTTCATGTTATGCCTATAAAGATTTTTTAAATAGTCGCAGACAGAATCATTCAGCTTGTAGGTAGCATGGCTTGCATCAGTTTTTAGCTTGTTACTGTACACATCGACCCACTTCCCATCAATACGATGTCTTGTA
>CAMJES010000220.1 GCA_946404705.1 uncultured Ruminococcus sp.
ATCATAGCCGGTGACTGGAGTTCAGACGTGTGCTCTTCCGATCTGGACAAGCTGAAAAACGTTATATCCGAAGAGGAGTTCAACGACCGAACCGACAGCGGCAAATTAAGCTTATACCGAAAGCTGGAAAATCTAAAGGTCGAGGAAAGGCGTAAGTATGACCCGTCGACCGATTGGTGGAAAACTCCGCAGTGCTTTGATTGCGTTGAGGTTGATGGAGAAAAATATTTGGTTGAGATAGGATTTGATGTTCGTTCCGGTCTTTTCGGGATAAAAGTCATCAATTTTTATACACATATATATAAATATGAGTAGCTTTTTACGGTTATCGCATAGGGAGCTGCGCCTTTAGGTTAGAACATTTTTATGACAACTCATGCGCATTTTCTCCATAATAATAGTTCAGCAGCAGATCGACAAATCTTCCGTAGGATTTAGCGCCGTCCGAAACGCCGTTGAGCCGCAGACTCGTTTCGATAGCCTTGTCGGAAACGACTGACATTGCCGTGCCGAGCTTTGTTTCCTTTACCTCGCGGAATATCCTGCCCTTTTCGGAGAGGTCGTGCCGAACATTATCGCTTGCCATATCAAAAAGCGCGGCCTTGTCCTCTTCTGAAATAGAGCTTTCGCGGTAGACCTTTGACCGCAGATAGGAAAGCGCCGACATATATCCCGAGTAGACAAGCTCGGGCGAACCGCTTTCTATGCAGGCAAGATATGCGATGAAATTGGCTTCGTCCTCTTTTATCCAGCCTTTCAGATGCGCGAACTCGTGGCATATCGTGTCGGGCAGCTCGGAATTATACATTTGAGTGTTGTAGTTCGCTTCAAGGCTGAACGGAAAATAGATGCCGAGCAGATCGAAGCGCGTCATTATACCGGAGCATAAAATGCCCTTCGGGTCGGGATAATACCCCGAAAGCGTGGGATAATTATCGGAAATGCCCTGCATTGCCGCCTTGGTTTCGGCGTAAACATCGCAGGTCAAAAGCATATTTCCGTCCTCGTCACGCTGTATAAGCAGCTCGGCTTCATTGCATTTTACGGTCATTTTCACGGCAAGGTCGTAAAGCTTTGCACCGGTGAATTTTTCCTCGCTTATGCCGTGAACTGAAGCAAAGCTGCTGCAATGGTACATTATAAAGCAGTTGAGCGTTTCCGTGAGCATCACGAACGTCACCGCCCAAAGCAGTATCAGCGAGCAGACGGCGGAAACTCTTTTGCGGCTGCCTTTTTTGCGTATCATAAGAACTATGTAAACTGCGATAAGCGTTATTCCGCCGAAGACCGCGATCGCTATCATAACCTCGCCGAGCGAGAACGGCAGCGCACCGCTTATCCGCCCGAAAACAGCCTGCAGCTTCAAGAACACCTTGTCGCGGTAGAAGTCGGAGAAAGCCGCCGATCTCCATGAAACAGCGCAAAGCGCTCCGCAGACCGCAAGAATTGCTGCTATAATTATATATTGTATGCGGAAAGATTTTGACTTGTTTTTGCTCATAACTTCTCCCGAAAATTACATTTATTGATATAATTTTAGCAGAAGTGAAAAATATTGTCAATGTATTTCGCGTCGGTAATTTATTCCTGCTCAAAAGTAAGAATGCTGCGCTTTGTGAACACAAGGAAAAGTCCGACAGGGATAAACAAAAGCAGCAGTTCAACATCCTCAGCGAAAAGCACGGACGCTGTCGGAACAACAACGGCAGCCGCACCGTAAAGCTTTTGTTTGAACATATTGCGGCGGTGAGCAAGGTTAACGAGAGTTATCTTGCCGGAACGTTCGGTGTCGTATGAAGGAAGCTTTTTAGCTGTTGAATTAACGTGTGTCATAATGATTTCTCCTTTTTCTGTAAAAGATAAGCTGAACCTTTAATTGATTTTATATTTAGCACAAATGTTCAGCACTTT
Organism: uncultured Ruminococcus sp.; assembly: GCA_946404705.1. Lineage (GTDB taxonomy): Bacteria > Bacillota > Clostridia > Oscillospirales > Ruminococcaceae > UMGS363. Next base: position 1,912 of record CAMJES010000220.1, read on the forward strand.
TGTTCTGTTTCATATTATAGAACAAACGTATCATTTTGTCAAGCGGTTTTTTCAAAAAAATTTTCAGTATAAATTTCCTGTCCGATTTATTGTACAGTTTAGCTTTTGAAACACTTGTTTCGGGTAAGATTGATAAAATTTTAACATTAAATATATAGAAAGGAGCAGCTTATGGAGGCGGTAATACTGTTTTTTGACGATAAAAAACCGTTTGAGGAATACAGCCGATATCTTCCGATTGTGTCGGAAAAGCGCCGTGAAAGGATAGCACGAATGGCTAAAGACGCCGACAAGCTGCGGTCGCTTTTTGCCGAGATGCTTATCCGTGAAATGGCTTCGCGGCAGCTTGGAACGGCTCCCGAAAAGCTTGATATTGCGGTCGGCAAATACGGCAAGCCTTTTATTACGGGATATGAGGGCTATGATTTTTCGGTGTCGCACTCGGGCGGTGCGGTCGCATTTGCAGGCGGTTTTTCCGCAGTCGGCGCCGATATCGAGCTGATACGACCGCGCAGGGTCAATGCTTCGGAGCGTTTTTTCGCCGCAAACGAGCTTGAATTCATAAAATCGCACGGAAATACGGACGAAGCCTTTTTTGAGATATGGACTAAGAAAGAAGCCTATTCAAAAATGCTCGGAAAGGGGCTTGCGGCAGGCTTTGGGTCGTTCGATGTGACAGACGAAAACCTCGGGTGCAATTTTTTTACGCAAAAAATGAACGGATATGTCTTTTCGGTATGTTCGGAGGAGAATTTCGATTTGCCGAAATTAGCGGAAATGACCGAAACGGAATTTATAGAAAAGCTTTCCGAACGGTTATAATTCATCAAGTATTAACAAAACGTTTACGATTTATCTCCATAATTATGCAGTTGTTTAAACGTACAATAGGTAAAAGGACAATACAATTTTTGGAGGAAATGACAGCAAAGAAGGGCGATATTTATGAGAAAAGAAGTACGAGCGGCATATATTGACGGGAAGCTGACCCACGAAGTCGTGATATATCCCGATGTTTACCAAAGTCCCGATACATCAAATGTCGGCAGGGATTTTTCGGAGCTTAGCGTGGAGGGAATGTTTTGCTGCGGATTAAAGGTCATCGTAAAGCTGATAAAGCATTTCAAATATGACTATGATAAATGGTATGATTTTCTTGTTCGTATGACTGACTTTACGCTTATCGCTCCCGAGTGCTGTTAAATGGGCAGGCGTTCCGTTTACTGGGATATGCCGGATTATTCGCCCGAGGAAATACTTGAACCGATCATTATGCCTAACCGCTTTTACCCTTGCGACGAATGCGGTAAGAACAAGCTGCTTTTGCCGAATATGGCACAGATTCGGGGTTTTGTCTTAATTATAAAAACTGTGGATATGTTGCGGATCACTACCGTTATAACCGCCCCGACAAAAACCAATACTCGGTCGGACGTTATAAAGAGTATTACGACCTTTATATGAGCGCGGATATCGACCTTCTGCGTGTTATCAACGATACATTTTCGCTGTTCGGTGAAATAGTATGGTTCGTTTTTGACGGCGACCGTATGCCGATTATTTCGGATATGCTGAAAGTCTGCGAAAAGCTTGGAATCGAACCGCCCGATTTAAGCGGCATACCCGAGGACGGCTTTGGAAAGGGTCGCCGCGGCTTTGACTGCATTGGTCTGTTAAAGGATTTTTGACGATTTTATAAGGAGGAAAACACAATGAAAACAAAAGCTATTATTTCCGCTGCGCTTTGTGCGCTGATACTTACCGCCTGTGGAAGCAGCATGAACGACAAGAGCGCATCATTTGCGGCTTATGATAACGGAGCAAGCTATGAAAGCTATTCATACGATGAATACGGTTATTCCGATGAAGAATACGTTGAGGTTAACGAAGCGGCGTCAGGCTCCGATGTTTTGGCGGACGGAAGCGAAGTGGAAAGTACGCTTTCATCCGATGCGATAAAAAAGGAGATGCTTGTCTACACCTGCAATATGACCGTTGACGTACTCAATTTTGATGAAGCTATCGGCAGGTTCAAGGAGAGCCTTGAAAGCTTTGGCGGATTTGTGGAAAACGAAAGTTACAGCGACGGCGGTTCGGACAGCAGATGGTATTATGAAGATGCGGACAAGTGGCAGTCCTATTCGGCGACAGTCCGCGTCCCGAGCGCAGATTACGATAACTTCTGCGCTGCTGCGGCAGAGCTGGGAGATCTTCGCAGCAGGAACGCCTCAGTCGAAAATGTCAGCAGCGAATACTATGACTTGTCCACAACGCTAGATCGGAAGAGCGTCGTGTAGGGAAAGAGTGTA
>CAMJES010000221.1 GCA_946404705.1 uncultured Ruminococcus sp.
ACCACCGAGATCTACACTCTTTCCCTACACGACGCTCTTCCGATCTAAACAACGCAGGTCATACTGTTGCAAGCAATGGAGAAACCTACAAGCTTCACCTTATTCCGTCAGGTATTCTTTATAAAGATACACTCTGCCTTATCGGTGCGGGCGTTGTTCTCAATCCGGAGGATCTTCTCGGAGAGATCGACAATCTTGAATCAAGAGGGATCTCCTGCGATAACCTCAAGATCGATCCGAGAGCGCATATCGTAATGCCTTGGCATATTATTCTGGACGGGCTTTCCGAAGAGTTCAGAGGTAATCTTGATATCGGAACAACAAAGAGGGGAATCGGCCCGACATATATGGATAAATACGAGCGTTCTGGTATCCGCTTCTACGATTTGATCCACCCCGAGATTTTTGCTGAAAAGGCTCGTACAACAGGCAAGCTTAGAAATAAGATCATTACCGATGTTTTTGGCGGCGAAGCTGTTGATATCGAAGCTGTTATAAAGGAATATACCGAGTACGGCAAGCGCCTTGCAAAATATGAAGCTGATGTTTCTGTTCTTGCATACGAAGCTGTTAAAGCTGATAAAACGATTCTTTTCGAGGGCGCACAGGCTACGCTTCTTGACATTGATTTCGGTACTTATCCTTATGTTACAAGCTCACATCCTCTTTCTGCAGGCGCGTGCGTTGGAACAGGCGTAGGCCCCACAGTCATAGACAATGTTTATGGCGTTGCTAAGGCTTACACTACAAGAGTCGGCAAAGGCCCTTTCCCGACAGAGCTTAACGATGCAACGGGTGATTATATCCGTGAAAAGGGTCACGAATTCGGCACAATCACAGGCAGACCAAGACGTACCGGTTGGTTTGACTCGGTAATTATACGTCACGCAGTTCGTGTAAACGGACTTAACTGTCTGGTTGTAAATAAGCTTGATACGCTCGCAGGCATCGACACGCTCAAGATCTGCGTTGCATATAAGAAGCCGGACGGAACTATAATCAAGGATTTCCCCGCAACACTTGAAGAGCTTGACGGCTGCCAGCCTGTTTACGAAGACTATCCCGGATTTAACGATGATATTTCGGGCTGCAGAACATTTGACGAGCTTCCCGAGATCTGCAAGGGTTATATCAAGCGTCTTGAAGAACTCTGCGAATGCAAGATTGCAATGATCGGTGTTGGCCCCGATCGTGAGCAGCAGATCGAAAGATAAAAAATTATCCCCACGCCGAAAAGGTGTGGGGATTTTGCGTAAGAGGGTAGAATATGAAAATTAAAGTAATTGATCATGATTTTTCGGTTTGTAAAGTTGAGGATTATTCGCTTGTGAACCTTGATTCGGAGTATGTATTTATCGGAAAAACGGACGAAGAGAGGTCGCTTGTCTGCATTACAAGTAAAGTTCCTGTAAATACGACCGAAAGAACAGACGGTTGGAGAGCTTTTCGTATTCAAGGTGTACTGGATTTTTCTCTGATTGGGATTTTGTCGAAGATATGCGGTGTTTTGGCTGAAAATAAAATAGGAGTTTTTGCCGTTTCGACTTTCAATACGGATTATATTCTGACAAAAAAAGAACAATTTTCGGCGGCTTTGAAGGCTTTGGAAAACGCAGGGTATGAAGTCGAATAAAGGCTTATACTAATCTTTAATCGTTCTATAGACAAATCCGCGAGATAGAATGCGCCCAATCAAGGAAAACGACTGACGAAATGCTTGATGCCTTTCTAAGGAGTTTGACGCAGAGTGGGCGCATTATAGCCGAGGGTTTGTCTATAGGTTGATTAAAGATTAGTATTATATAAAAGAAAAGACCTGTTTAAACAATTTGTTTAAACAGGTTATTTTGTGGGGTGGGAGATGGGATTCGAACCCACGATCTTCGGGACCACAATCCGACGCTTTAACCAACTAAGCTACACCCACCATATTGGCGCGTCATACTGGATTCGAACCAGTGGCTTACTGCTTAGAAGGCAGTTACTCTATCCAGCTGAGTTAATGACGCACATTAAAAGCGTTAGGGAAAAATTGGAGCGAGTGATGGGAATCGAACCCACGCAACCAGCTTGGAAGGCTAGTGTTCTACCATTGAACTACACTCGCATTTCATCTTCCCTAACGACGATATTTATTATACCATATACTGCTTTAAATGTCAATACCTTTTTTGAAAAAAACATAATTTTTTTGAGAAAAAAGCAGACAGCCTTTTTATGAAGACTGTCTGCGAATTGTTATTCGGAAGTGACTTCGATATCGCCTTTTTTCTCGCCGATCTTGATAGTTTTGAAAGGATTTGCTGTGCTTGTAATGATAAGCTCGGCAATTTTATCTTCGATCTCTTCGCGGATGACCTTGCGGATATCACGGGCGCCAAATTTCTGTCCGAAGGCCTTTTCGGCAATTGCAGAGAGAGCTTTTTTGCCGTATTTAAGCGTGATACCTTTTTCCGAAAGAGGTTCTTTCATTTCATCGAGCATAAGTGCGGCGATGCTTTCGTAATTTTCCTTTGTAAGCGGAGTAAAGGTCACTATCTCGTCAATTCTGCTTAAGAATTCCGGACGCAGAAAATCGGAAAGAGCCTTCATTGACTTTTCTTTGGAAACATCCGCTTCTGTTTTGTTAAATCCGATGCCTGTTGACTTATCGGTCGAGCCTGCATTTGAGGTCATAACGATAATAGTGTTCTCAAAGTTAACGGTTCTGCCCTGTGAATCGGTAACTCTGCCTTCATCAAGTATCTGAAGCAGAATGTTCATTACATCGGGGTGAGCCTTTTCAATTTCGTCAAACAAAACTACCGAATAAGGCTTTCTGCGAACTTTTTCGGTAAGCTGTCCTGCTTCATCGTATCCGACATATCCCGGAGGCGAACCAATAAGACGAGAAACCGAGTATTTCTCCATGTATTCGGTCATATCAAGGCGGATAAGCGGATCTGTACCGTCAAAAAGCTCCGATGCAAGCACCTTAACAAGCTCTGTTTTTCCAACGCCTGTCGGCCCAACAAAGATGAATGACGCAGGTCTGCGGCGCTTGGAAAGCTGAACTCTGGTTCGTTTTATCGCTTTGCATACGAGTGATACAGCCTCATCCTGACCGATTATCTTTTCACGAAGCTTGCTTTCAAGATTTTCAAGCTTCTTGTACTCGCTTTCAACGACCTTGCTTGCGGGAATACCCGTCCAAAGCTCAATAACCTTGGAGAGATCTTCTTCCGTTACATAAACCTTTTCCGCAGCAGCCTGTGCATCTTCAAGGTCTTTCTGCAGCTTAAGAATTTCCGCTTTTGCATTTGCAAGCTTTTCAAAATCGGGTTCGGCTGCTTCTTCTATCTCTGCAACATTTTCTTCTTCATTGTCAAGCTGTTTTTGTATCGAATCAAGCTGGCTCAGCTCTGTGCTGCGGATACTTCTGCAAGCGCAGGCTTCATCGAGGAGGTCGATAGCCTTATCGGGAAGAAAACGGTCATTTATATAGCGTTCCGAAAGAACAGCACACATTCTGAGAAGTTCATCGGTTATCTTGACCTTGTGATGGTTTTCATAGTACTGTCTTATACCGAAGAGAACCTGCTCCGTTTCGTTTACGGACGGTTCATTAACAGTAACAGGCTGGAAACGTCTTTCAAGAGCGCTGTCCTTTTCAATGTATTTGCGGTATTCTTTGAATGTAGTTGCACCGATGACCTGAACCTCGCCTCGGGAAAGTGCAGGCTTAAGGATATTTGCAGCGTTCATCGAGCCTTCGTTGTCGCCGCCTGTTCCGACAAGATTGTGTATCTCATCAACAAAAAGGATAATGTTACCGGCATTTTTTATCTCGTCAATAAGCGCTTTCATACGGCTCTCAAACTGTCCGCGGAACTGAGTTCCTGCAATAAGAGCCGTAAGGTCAAGCAGATATACTTTTTTGTCCTTTAGGTTAAAGGGGACTGCTCCCTCGGCAATTTTCTGAGCAATACCCTCTGCGATAGCAGTTTTGCCGACGCCCGGTTCACCGATAAGGCAGGGGTTGTTTTTCTGACGGCGTGAAAGTATCTGTATTGTTCTTGCGATTTCATTTTCACGGCCGACAATATGGTCAAGCTTGCCCTCCTCAGCCTTTTTGGAAAGATTATCGCAGTATGTTTCAAGTGATTTCATCTTTCTTTGAGATCGGAAGAGCGTCGTGTAGGGAAAGAGTGTAGATCTCGGTG
>CAMJES010000222.1 GCA_946404705.1 uncultured Ruminococcus sp.
GCTCGGCGCTTCGCTTCTCGCGTTTTATCCCCGAGGAAAGTTTACTTTAGGAAAAAAGAATAAGCGCAATTCACAAAGTCGGTTTAGCAAGTTTTGGTTTGACAAAACTTGTTCTCTTTTCCGTTTTTGATGTGAATTGCGCTTTTTGTATAGCTGTTTGTTTTTCGTTTTAACGCTGCTGTGCCTTTCGCTATGGTTTAGGGAGTTTCGCTTCTGCGGAAGCGACAAGGGGCTGCTCGCCCCCTTGACCCCTCGCAAGCCTTTGAAAAGGCTTGAGCGAAACTTTTAGTCCGCTTCGCGGTTTTACTTACCAAGTTTCATCGTCAGCGAAATTCTCTTTCTCTTTACATCGACGTCAAGCACTTTTACCTTTACTACCTCGCCGACTTTTACCGCTTCAAGCGGATGCTTGATATATCGGTCGCATATCTGCGAGATATGGACAAGTCCGTCTTCGTGTACGCCGATATCGACAAAACATCCAAAGTCAATGACGTTTCTGACCGTTCCCATAAGCTCCATTCCCGGTTTGAGGTCTTTCAGTTCCATTATATCGCCGCTGCGCATAAGCGGTGGAGGAAGCTCGTCACGGGGGTCGCGTCCCGGCTTTTCAAGTTCTTTTAATATATCGTTAACTGTCGGAACGCCGATTCCTGCGTTATCTGCGACCTTTACAACGCCTATTTTCTTTGCGGCAGCGGAGATATCCGACATTTTTGCGCCGCCGATATCGGATAATGAAAATCCGCACTCGTCGATTATCTTCTTTGCGGCTTCATAGCTTTCGGGGTGGACGGCTGTATTATCGAGCGGATTTTTTCCGTCACGCACACGCAAAAATCCTGCGCATTGCTCAAACGCCTTAGGGCCAAGCTTTGCGACCTTCAAAAGCTGCTTTCTGTCCGTGAACGAGCCGTTCTCCTCGCGGTAGGAAACGATATTCTTTGCAATTGTTGCGTTTATTCCCGATACATACGAAAGCAGCGAATGTGAAGCTGTATTAAGGTCAACTCCGACGCTGTTTACACAGTCCTCGACAACGCCAGTCAGCGCCTCGTCAAGTCTTGCTTTCGGCATATCGTGCTGATACTGACCTACTCCGATTGCTTTCGGGTCTATCTTTACAAGCTCTGCAAGTGGGTCTTGGAGTCTTCTTGCGATCGAAACTGCGCTTCGGAGTGAAACGTCATACTCGGGGAACTCCTCTGCGGCAAGCTTTGAAGCCGAATACACCGATGCTCCTGCTTCGGAAACGACCATATACGAAACCTTCTGCGGAATTTCCTTTATAAGCTCCGCAACGAAAGCTTCGGACTCTCGGGAGGCTGTTCCGTTTCCTATTGCGATTATTGAAACGCCGTGCTTCTGTATAAGATTTTTCACGAGAGTTTTTCCCTGCTCTATCTTGCGCTGCTCGCCCGTTGTAATGTATGCAACGCCCGTATCGAGGACTTTTCCCGTGCCGTCAACGACTGCAAGCTTGCAGCCTGTTCTGTAACCCGGGTCAAGTCCGAGCGCAACGCTGTTTTTGACGGGCGGCTGCATTATAAGCTGGCGCAGATTTGAGGCGAACACCTTTATCGCAGATTCGTCCGCCCTTTCGGTAAGCTCGGAGCGAATTTCCCTTTCGATTGACGGATAGATAAGCCGCTTGTAGCCGTCAGCGCAAGCCGCTTTTACATATTCCGCACATTCCGAGTCATTCTTTACATACTTTCCGCAAACGGTCTTTTCGCCTAAACCCTCGGGAATGTCAACGCTGACTTTGAGCTTGCCCTCTCGCTCACCTCTGTCAAGCGCAAGTATTCTATGCCCTGCTATCTTTGCGGCAGGCTCGGAATAATCATAGTAATTGCCGTAGACCGTTTCTTCCTCGGGGTCGGCAGCTTCGGACGATACCACGCCCTGCTTTGAGAATATCGTTCTGAGTTCCTTTCGCAGCTCTGCATCATCGGAAACGTCCTCCGCAATGATATCCATTGCACCCTGCAATGCGTCCTCTGCGCTCTCAACGCCCTTTTCGGCGTCAATAAACTTTTCAGCCTCGGCTTTCGGGTCAGAGCCTTTCTGCTGCAAGGTCAGAAAAGCCGCAAGCGTTTCCAGTCCCTTTTCACGGGCAACCGAAGCCCTTGTTTTTCTCTTGGGCTTGAACGGACGGTAGATATCCTCGACCTCAACGAGCGTAGCCGCAGCCGAAATTGCGGCAGCTATCTCGTCCGTCATCTTTCCCTGCTCGGTTATGGAAGCGGTTATCTCTTCCTTGCGCTTTTCGAGGTTGCGCAGGTAGGTCAGTCTGTCGAAAATTTCACGCAAAAGCTGGTCGTCAAGCGAGCCTGTCAGCTCCTTGCGGTAACGTGCAATAAAAGGTATCGTCTTTCCGTCGTCAATAAGCGATACCGTGTTGTCGATCTGTTCCTGCCGAAGCTTGAATTCAGCGGCAAGTGTCTTGTTAATATCCATTATAAAATGCTCCTTATCCAAAAGTCAGGTTTTATTATACCATATTTTTGAACGCTCCGCAAGAATTTTTTCGGATTTTTTTAGCTTACCGGCATAATTAAAGCCGGACTGATTATTTCAATCCGGCTTTTTTGTGATCGTCAGTTTATCTTCTTGCCTTTTTGCGGAAAGCCGCAGCTGCACCGAGAACTGCCGCAGCTATTACGGGAATAACGAAAACATATCCGTTTTCTTCAACACTGTTTCCGTCTGCGGTGATGCCTGCTTCGGTGCTTGCGTCTTCGGTCGCGCCGAGGGGTTCTTTGTCAATTACTATCGCCCAGTCGGAAGCGTGAGTGAACACAAGGTCAGCCTTGCCGCCCTCTATCTTACCATAATCAACGAATTCGAGCTGATTCGTTTCGGGATTGTAATAGTAAAGATTTGCATAGTAACCGTCATTTTTGCTGCCGAGATCAATGGTCAGAGTTGCTGTAAAGCCGAACTCGCCGTTATGCTTGAGGGATATCTGAACTGTGCTTATCTCACCGGTAACGTTGTTGATAACTTCAACGGGGATACCGCTTACATCTACCTCAACGCCGAGATCGATATCCTTCGGGTCGGTTACGTCCTTACCATTGATAGTCCAAGTAATTCCGTCGCCCATATCGAGAACAAGGTCGATATCCTTTCCTGCGATATCCGAGAGAATATCCTGCGGAAGGTTGGTTTGACCGTTCATATCAACATCGACCTCGCCGCCGTCGGGCGTATCCTTTATCTTGTCGGAAACACCGCCCCAGCCGACTTTATCATCGCTGTCCTTGTCATCGGCTTTATCTGCTGCCGATGAAGGTACTGCGGAAGGATAGTTCTTTTCAATATTTACCTCCATATACGAGACGGTCGCTGTCGGAACAACGGTTGAAGTGATCGTTGGTCTACTTGTATAAGTGTCACGAAACTCCCAGTGACCGTTTGAGGGACCATCATCTACCCATACTCCCTCCGCTGTTTTCGCTACGAGAATCTCTGTCGGAACCTCAGTGGGTATGGATGTCGGAATTGTTATGGGAATATCAATGGTATCGGCATTTGCCTCAATGCTTACATCCGGAGTATTCGTAACCGCCGGCAAAGCTGCAACAGATGCCGCAACAGCTCCTACGCAAAGGCAGGTCAAAAGCGTTTTCTTTACGTTTCTTTTTTCTTCTTTCATTATGACAACCTCCTGTCAATTCTGTTTCATAACGAGAATTTTGCGTAAATGCAATACTCAAATATATGATTATTGTCATTTTTATTAATTATATCATAACAATTGGGTTCTGTCAAGACAAAAAAGTGCCAAAATATTGTCAACCTCATTTATTCTTTCTATATATTTTTTTGAAATAAATCCATAAAAGCGTTAAATAAACATTTCCGACCTTTTTATTGACACGGTTAACATTTTATGTTATAATAATTATGAATTTATTTCAAAAAGGAGAAAATGTACCACCGCCGTGAAAAGCGGCTCGTTTTGTACGATAGTATATGAAGATAATAATTATTGGCGCAGGCCCTGCAGGACTTACCGCAGCGTATGAAATTCTCGGCAGGACTGATGAGCATACTGTTGAAATATATGAAAGCAGCGACCGCATAGGCGGTATCTCGCAGACTGTTCGATACAAAAATCGGCGAATGGATCTCGGCGGTCACAGATTTTTCAGATCGGAAGAGCGTCGTGTAGGGAAAGAGTGTAGATCTCGGTG
>CAMJES010000223.1 GCA_946404705.1 uncultured Ruminococcus sp.
CCACCGAGATCTACACTCTTTCCCTACACGACGCTCTTCCGATCTCGCGATCTTTCCCTCGCTGCTGCTTATCACGACCATTTTCCGACTCGGTCTTAACATTTCATCGACAAGACTGATACTTTCACAGCAGGGCAATGCAGGACATATCGTTTCGGCGTTCGGCTCGTTCGTTATGAAGGGAAACCCCGTTATCGGATTTATCGTATTTATCCTTATTACGGTAGTTCAGATGCTCGTTGTAACCAAGGGTGCGGAGCGAGTTGCCGAAGTAACCGCAAGATTTACCCTCGACGCTATGCCCGGTAAGCAGATGGCTATTGACGCCGACCTCAATTCGGGTACGATAGACGAAAACGAAGCAAAGCTGCGCCGTGAAAAGATACAGCGCGAGTCCGACTTCTTCGGAGCAATGGACGGTGCTTCAAAGTTTATCAAGGGTGACGCAACGTTCTCTATCGTTGCTGCGATAGTTAACCTTCTCGGCGGTGCCGTTATGGGTCTTGTCTATGACGGAATGGCTTTCAACGATGTCCTCACGACTTACAGTATGGCGACCGTTGGTGACGGTCTTTGCTCGCAGGTGCCTTCGCTGCTCATCTCGACTGCGATGGGTATGATAGTTACCCGTTCTGCTTCAAAGGAGAACCTTGCGGTCGATGTAAAGAACCAGTTTGCTTCGCAGCCGCTCGTGCTTATGATAGCAGGCGCTATTATGCTGCTGCTTATGCTTATTCCGGGATTCCCGAAGCCGCAGCTTATCGTTCTCGGCTCGGGTCTGCTCGCGCTCGGCTTCATTCTCCGCCGCAACAACGCACAGCTTGCGCTTGAACAAGGCGCCGAGCAGAGCGATATTAACGAAAACAAGGAAGCCCTCTCCGAAATGGAGTATTATAAAGACATCGACAACGTTTATAAGCTGCTTGAAGTCGAGCCTATCGAAATGGAATTCGGTTACAGCCTTATTCCGCTTGCGGACGAGGCTTCCGGCGGTACGCTTATCGAGCGTGTTGTTATCTTCCGAAAGCAGTTCGCAATGGATATGGGTATGGTTTTCCCCTCGGTAAGAATGAGGGACAACCAGCATATCAACCCCAACCAGTATGTTATAAAGATAAAGGGCGAAATAGTCGCGCAGGCAGAGGTGCTTGTAGACCACTACCTTGCACTTGACAGCGGCGGCGTTACGCACGAGGTCGACGGTATCGACACTATCGAGCCTGCGTTCAATATCCCTGCAAAATGGATAAACGAACAGAACAAGCTCCGTGCCGAGGTCGCAGGCTACACGCTTATCGACCCGACTTCCGTTATTATCACGCATCTTTCCGAGGTCATCAAGGCTCACGCGCATGAGCTGCTCTCCCGTCAGGACGTTAAGACAATGCTTGACAAGCTCAGGCAGACTAATCCTGCGGTCGTTGACGACATCGTTCCGAATATCGTTTCCGCAGCATATCTGCAAAAGGTGCTTTGCCTGCTGCTTAAAGAGGGCGTTCCGATTAGGGATATGCAGACCATACTTGAAACCATTGCGGATAATCAGCACACGATGAAGGACGTTGATATCACAACGGAATATGTCCGTCAGGCACTCAAGCGAACCATTACACGGCGTTTTGCGGACGGCGGTCAGATACGCGTTCTCACCCTCGATACCGAAACCGAGAACAAGATCATCGCCTCGGTTAAAAAATCCGATCAAGGCTCCTACCTTGCAATGGATCCGCAGACGATACAGCTGCTTATTGCTTCGCTTAACGAACAGATCGACAAGGTCAAGGATATAATCCCTATGCCGATAGTCCTCACTTCACCTATCGTAAGAATTTATTTCAAGAAGCTTGTCGACCAGTTTATACCGAATATAACCGTACTTTCTTATAGCGAAATTGACAATTCTGTACAGATACAGGCTGTCGGCAACGTTGCTGTTGCAGATACTGCCGGCGTGTGAAAGGAGTTGAGCATTGATGTCCGAAAAATTCGAAGCGGAAAAGCTTTCCTCGGAAGAGAAAGCCGAGCTTCTCCGCAGGTATAAGGAAACGGGCGACAAGGCTCTTCGAAATCAGATCGTACTTTCCTATATGAACATTGTCCGCTATGCGGCGGTTTCGACAAGGAATATGTATGCGAAATACGCCGACAGCGAGGATATCATAAACGAGGCGACTATCGCGCTTATGTCGGCGATAGACAGCTTCAGCTTTGAAAAAAAGGTCAAGTTTGAAACCTACGCTTCTATCCGTGTAAGAGGTGCAGTCATTGACTTTATAAGGCGGCAGGATATCGTCCCGAGAAATGTCAGACGGTTCGCAAAGGATTATGATACGGCATATTCCGAGCTTTTTTCCGAGCTTAACCGCGAACCGACCGATGAAGAGATCGCCGCGAAAATGGGGCTTTCGCTTGCAAAGTTTGAAAGCTATTCCGCAAAAGCGGCTTCTGCGCAGACTCTTTCCTTTGAGGAGCTTGTCGTAAATACAGGCTTTGACATCTCCGATGAGGTTTCCGAGGACGGCGTTTGGGCGGCGGAGGCTTCCGTTCACCACGAGGAGAAGCTTAAATATCTTGCGAAGGCGATCGCCGCGCTTTCCGATAAGGAGCGGCTTGTCGTTACGCTTTATTACTATGAAAAACTCAAATTTTCCGAGATCGGAGAAGTTCTTGACGTTTCCGAATCGAGAGTTTGCCAAATACATTCAAAGGCAGTTCTGAAAATGAAAAAATCAATGTCCGAGTATATGGATAAAGACTGAGAAAGGAAGGATTTTTATGCTTAGAGGTTATTATACGGCTGCAAACGGCATTATAAACGAGGAACGCATCCTCAATGTCATCACAAATAATATGGCAAACCTTAAAACAGCCGGATATAAGAACGAAACAGCTATCCCGACCACCTTTGCCGAAGAGCTGATACTTATTAACGGAAAAAAGAGCCAGACCGGCACTATACGTTACAGAACCTTGCAGGAAACATACACCAACCTTGAACAGGCTTCCTTTGAAGACACAGGTTCAAGACTGGACTGCGCTCTTGTCGGCAATATTTACTACAATATAGAAAACCGCAAAACGGGTGAAGTCCTTCTGACAAGGAACGGACAGTTCTCGCTTGACGCAGAAGGCTATCTCTGCTTAGGCCCTTCGGGAAGGATACTTGACGAGAATCGCAATCCGATACAGCTTGGAACAGCCGATATCGACATATCGCCGACAGGTCTTATTACGACCGACGATGGACGTACTTTCCAGCTCGGACTGACATATCTGCCGCCCGAAACCGCTATCGAGCGTGTTGACGACAATATGTTCAAGCCTTATGAGGATTTCGGAGTGAACAATATCCCCGAGGGCGAGCGCTACCGCGTCCGTCAGGGCAGCTATGAACGCTCCAACGTTGACGTTGCCGAGGAGCTTGTCAAGGCTATGGACTCGCAGAACGTTTTTACCGCTTGTTCGCAGGCACTTAAAATAATCAACAGCGTTAACCAGATCGCTGCAAACGACCTTGCAAAAATCTAATGAAAGGAAGATACTATTATGAGTAAGATCGGTTATCATACAGCCGCTTCCGGCGTTATAAGCTATCAGCTCGGAATGGATATTACCGCCAACAACCTTGCAAACGTCAATACCTACGGTTTTAAGGCTTCCCGTCCGTCCTTTGCAGACCTTATTTATACAAAAAGAAACACCGATAATGAAGAAGTCCAGTTCGGTCACGGCGTCAGAGTCGATAAAACAGACCTTATGTTTGAACAGTCGCAGATAAGAGATACCGGCAGAGAGCTTGACTTTGCCGCTCTAAACGAGGGCTTCTTTGCAGTTGAAGAGGGCATTACTGGCGAGGTAAAATACACCAAGGACGGTGCTTTCTACCTTTCCAACAATAATGACGGAACATATACGCTCGTTGATTCAAAGGGCGGCTTTGTCCTTGACTATGACGGAAACCGCATTACCGTTCCATTTATCGACGGCACAACAGATATCGATACCGTTACGCTCACCGAGATGATCGGCACATATACCTTTGAAAACCCCTACGGTCTTGATCAGATAGGCGACAACTATTTCGAGGCAAATCTTTCAAGCGGCGCGGCTGTCGCAGACACGACCGTTATCAAGAAGATCGGAAGAGCACACGTCTGAACTCCAGTCACCGGCTATGATAT
>CAMJES010000224.1 GCA_946404705.1 uncultured Ruminococcus sp.
GAAGATAACAGAGCTTTCGCCTTATAAAGGCACAACTTGGCAGATCGTGACGGACAGCGGAGAAAAGATCTATATCGGGCAGAAAACCGCCGAAAAAATGAACCTCAAAAAAGGAATGGAACTGCCCGAGTCTGCGCTTGACAGCATAAAGGAAGAAGACCTTGAACGCAAATCGCGGGAGCGCGCAATGTACCTGCTCGCAGGACGCGACTATGGCTTTGTTGAGCTTTACCGCAAGCTGGAAAAAAGCTATCCGAAGGAAATGTGTCTGCGCACCTGCAAAGCAATGGCGGAAAAAGGTCTTGTCAACGACCGTGAGTATGCGTTCAAGCTTGGCAGACAGCTTTTCGAGATAAAAAAGGAAAGCGCTGTCGGAGTGCGCTATAAGCTTACGCAGAAAGGCATTCCGCGCGATATTATCGCAGAGGTGATAGAAAGCTTTTGCGATGATGAAGCGGTGAAAAACAGGATATCCGAGCTTATTGAGAAAAAGTATAGACGGTATCTGACCGATGAAGCAGGTGTGCGCAAGGTCAAAGCAGCGCTCGGGCGACTTGGTTACAGCTATTCCGATATAAACGCCGCGCTTGACGAGTATGAACTTGATTTTGAATAAAAAAGCCCCGATAGTTACACATTGAACTGACCCCAAAAAGTTAGACAAAGTTTTAGAGAAAAAATTATACAAAGCGACCAGAAGCGATTTTGGTCGCTTTTGTTATGCAACTTTACATCTGTATTCAACAGGAGATAGACCATCAAGCTTAAGCTTGATGCGCTTGTTGTTGTACCAGTCTATTGTCAAAACCTTATCCGGCAATAAGGTTAAGAACGCTTTGCGGCAGGGAATTAGCCTGCGCGAGCATAGCCTGTGAGCTTTGAGTGAGTATCTGCTCTTTTGTAAAGTTCATCATTTCCTTTGCCATGTCCGTATCTCTGATACGGGATTCGGCATAAGTCAGATTTTCCGAATTATTATTCAGATTGTCTATCTTATAGGTTGGTTTGGAATTAGTATGAAATTGCATATGGACAAATACATATATTTCCGTCTAAAGTTCTCTTTATATCAGCCGATATAACAGATAGAAGAGTACTGTATTCAGATGCATTTTTCCAAATAAATGAAATTATTTGCTTTCGCAAAGTGTTGTACTTTGCGAAAGTTTTTTATTTTTTATACTAAACACCATTTAAAATTTGGAAAAAATCAATCCGACAATCTCGTAACTGTTGAAAACAGTTTTATATAGGATTTCGGCGCAGATTTTTTCCTGTATTTTATTGGTGTTTAGTATTAATGATAAGAAAACGCTATAATATAAAAAACAGACCTCACAATATTAACTGTGAAGTCTGTTGTTTTCATTATATACAGCAAAGCCTTTTCAACGGTATTTGCTTAAATCTGTGCAGAATAGTTCGGAGCTTCCTTGGTGATATAAATATCGTGAGGATGTGATTCACGAAGTCCTGCACCGGTGATCTTGACGAACTGAGCCTTTTCGTGAAGCTTTTCGATCGTATCACATCCGCAGTAGCCCATACCTGAGCGAATGCCGCCGATAAGCTGGAATACTGTATCGGATACGGGACCCTTGTAAGGTACACGGCCTTCAACGCCCTCGGGAACGAGCTTTCTTGCGTTCTCTTGGAAGTATCTGTCCTTCGAGCCGCAAGCCATTGCGCCGAGCGAACCCATACCGCGGTATACCTTGAACTGTCTGCCCTGATAGATCTCGGTTTCTCCCGGAGATTCCTCACAGCCTGCAAGCAGCGAGCCGAGCATAACAACGTTTGCGCCTGCTGCGAGAGCCTTGACGATATCACCCGAGTATTTGATTCCGCCGTCTGCGATAACGGGGATATTATGCTTTGCTGCCGCACAAGCAGCGTCGTAAATTGCTGTGATCTGCGGAACGCCGATACCTGCAACAACTCGTGTTGTACAAATAGAACCGGGGCCGATTCCGACCTTTACGCAGTCTGCGCCTGCGTCGATAAGAGCTTCGGCTGCTGCCGCAGTCGCAATGTTTCCTGCGATAACGGGCGTGTTCGGGAAAGCTTTCTTTACTTCGCGAACTGCATTTACGATGTTGATGTTATGACCGTGAGCGGAGTCGAGAACGAGAACATCGACCTGTGCTTCGATGAGCGCTTCTGCTCTTTCCATCATATTTGCCGCAACGCCGATAGCCGCGCCGCAGAGGAGTCTGCCTGCTTTATCTCTTGCAGAGTTCGGATACTGAACTGCTTTTTCGATATCCTTGATAGTGATAAGTCCCTTTAAGATGCCGTTTTCATCAACGATCGGGAGCTTTTCGATCTTATGCTGCATAAGTATCCTCTGTGCAGCCTTGAGATCTGTTCCGACAGGAGCGGTAACGAGGTTTTCCTTTGTCATAACCTCGCTGATAGGCGTTGCATAATCGGAGAGGAAACGGAGATCTCTGTTGGTGAGAATTCCGACAAGCTTTCCCTTTGCGTCAACGATTGGAACGCCGGAAATTCTGTATTTGCCCATAAGCTCGTCAGCTTCGGAAACGAGCTTGTCTGCTGTGAGTGAGAAAGGATTGACGATAACGCCGTTTTCGGAGCGCTTTACCTTGTCAACTTCATCGGCCTGCTGTTCGATAGACATATTCTTGTGGATAACACCGATGCCGCCTTCACGGGCAATCGCAATAGCCATATTCGCTTCGGTTACGGTATCCATAGCGGAGGTAATGATCGGAGTGTTAAGGTAGATATCACCTGCAAGACGGGTCTTAAGGCTGACCATGTTAGGGGTGCAGTCGGATTCTGCAGGAATGAGAAGAACATCGTCAAAGGTCAGGCCTTCCTTGACGAATTTTTTGGACATATCGGTTTCAAGCATAAAAAAATCCTCCTTTTCAAACATTCAATATATATTTTTATAAGTTTACTACTTTATTTGCATAAGGTCAAGTGTATTTTTGTAAAATCGGGTGTAGAATTTAGTCTGCTGCCGAGAGCTTTTTTTGTGCAAGCTGTTGTCCCTTGCTAACAAATAATACTTACGGCGAAAATCTGTCCCCCTGAAAGGTTCCGCGGCGCGCGAATTCAAGGTCGATGCTGTTCATTACGCGCTTTTTGTCAAGAGTCCAGCGAGGTGCGATAAGATCAGCCTTTGCACCGTCACCCGTAACGCGCTCAATGATCGTTTCGGGCGGCATAAGCTCTATCTGATCGCATATAAGCGCGGCGTATTCCTCGGGGGAGAGCAGGGGAAACGGCTCTTTTTCATATTTCTCCGCAAGCGCAGTTCCTCTTATAATGTGCAGCATATGCAGCTTTACGGCATGAGGACGAAGCGATGCGGCTGCCTTTGCAGTTTCAAGCATCATTTCACGGCTTTCGCCGGGCAAGCTGTTTATGATGTGAACGCAAACGTTTATCCCACGGCAGTTAAGCTTTTCATAACCGCGCAGAAAATCCGCATAACTGTGACAGCGGTTGAGCGCTTCGGCAGTCTTGTCGTGAATAGTCTGAAGCCCAAGTTCAACTACAAGATAAGTCCGTTTTGAAAGCTCTTCAAGATAATCGGCAGCTTCGTCCGAAATGCAGTCGGGGCGCGTAGAAACAGCAAGTCCGACTGCGTTCGGAAGCACGAGCGCCTTTTCAAACAGCGTTCTGATTTTTTCGATACTGCCGTAAGTGTTGGTGTTCGCCTGAAAATATGGAATGTAAAGCGGCTCTCCCCATTTTTTTATCAGCTTTTTTCTGACCTCGGAGAACTGCTCTTCGATCGGAACACTCGGATCTCCGCCGAAGTCACCACTGCCCGAACCGGAGCAGAACTTGCAGCCGCCGTAACCTTTTATACCGTCACGATTCGGACAGGTGAAATTGCCGTTAAGCGAAACCTTGACAACTTTTCTGCCGAAACGTTTTTTGAGATAATAGCTTTGAGTGTGGTAATGCTTGTTTGTATCGGAAAATAAAAAATCTGACATTTTTGCTCCTGCATATATTATTGTGATTTAACTTAAATTTATTATAAAATCAAACAGCAGGGTTGTCAATACCGCATTTAATGCTAAAGCGGAATTCGGAATGCGGAATTCGGAATTATTGCGAAGCTAACATCTGCCGTTAAAACCGCGAAGCGGACAAAAGTTTACGTCCACGCTTTTTAA
>CAMJES010000225.1 GCA_946404705.1 uncultured Ruminococcus sp.
GCGCCGTCAACGAAGAAGTCTGCGCCTTTGATAAGCGCCGCAAATCCGATGACAAGGAGAATGAACTGAAATACGATTTCCATTTTTTTACCTTCCTTTTTTATTGAAAAATAAAAGACTTTTAGTGCCGATGCTGATATAAGGATTGTACCCTTAATACCGGTATAAAATGCACTAAAAGTCTTGTACTCAATAACAGAGTGAACAGCCACGGCATAAAAACCGGGGTATGTTGACTGTTCAATCACGCCGAAAAAGCGTGACAACTACTCCCTTTTAATTTTTTATTATCAAAACAGCGGATTAAAGAAATTTGCGTCAACATCGATCGAAGGCTTCGATTCGGTCGGTTCTTTCGGAGGCGCCGGCTCGGGAGATGAATTCTTATAGCGCGAGCTTGAACCGCCGTTCGAGGGGATATTGTCCGAATCGATGGAGCTTGTTGTTGGTGCGACAACGTTCGGTATTTTTGAATTCTTTGAAGCTGATTTTGCATAAGCGTAAGAGGATTTGCCGTGCTTTTTGATGTTGTACATTGCTTCATCGGCAGCGGCAATGACTTCGTCCGTAGTTTTGCCGCTTTCGTGGAGAAATGCGATACCTATCGAGCATTTGATATACAAACGCTGGTTGGTGGATTCTGAAATAAATCCGTTGCCGAGGATATCAATTATTTCCTGAGCAATTTTTCCGGCATCGCCGAAGAGGGCAAAGTCGGTTACGCAGGCAACGAATTCATCACCGCCGAAACGTCCTGCAAAGCCGCGCTCAAATGTGATCTCTTTAAGTGTATCAGCGACAAATTTGAGAACCTCGTCACCGCAGGCGTGACCGAACTCATCGTTGAAATACTTGAAGTCGTCAAGGTCGATGAACATAACGGCGTCAAGAGTTTTCTTGTATGCGGTCGAAGCAAGCTTGTCGGTAACGGCTTTAAGGAAACTTTCACGGTTATAAAGCTGGGTGAGATTATCATAATTCGCACGTTGGAGAAGGTGCATCTCGCTCTTCTTTTCGCGGTCGATATCTACGATAACGCCGATTATCTTGGACGGAGATTCATTCCTGTCGAAGAACTTTGTGGCTTTTATCATTACCCATATAAAGTCACCGTAAATGCTCTTTATACGGTACTCGCCCTGAATAAAGTTCGCTGTCGGTCCCAAGATCCTATCCATATCGTTAAGATAGCGATCTTTATCGTCCTTATGGATCCTTACCTTATAGATAAAGCTCTCTTTAAGGGAATCGTCCTTTGGGCGGAAGCTGAACTTTTTATTGAAGTTCTTGGAAACGAAAACGGTGTTTTTCTTATAATTGATCTCGAAAGTGATGTTGTTTGTCATTTCGACGATAGTGCGGTATCGCTGTTCACTTTCGCTGATCTCGTCAAGAATAGAGTTGAATGAATGTCCGATTATGCTGTATTCGTCTTTGCTTGATTCATCGAAACGGGCGGCGGTATTGCCTTTCTTCTTTTCGGCGAAGGTCTTGAGGATAGATTTCAGCGGCACTACAAATCTGCCCGAAACAATGACAGCTATAATAAATGCTGCGAAGCAGACAAGAAAAGCAAGGGAAGTAACAACGGTGCTTGACTGCTTTGAAAAGCTTCTGATGCCGATGATATCGGTAGAAGCAATGAAATACCAGCCTGTGTTTGATACCGGCGAAGCATAGTAGCATTTTTTACCGGTGCTGTCTTCGATAAGCGTTTCAACGAACTGCGAATTATCCTCCGAGCAGTAGAGATAATTGAGCTGTTCGGTATAGTCCGAATAGTTTTTGGAGCTTGAATAGTGATTTACCGTTTTGAACGGATATTCAAGGACATTTCCGCTTGCGTCCAATAATGCAACGATCGTATATTTATCGGTCTTGACGTTGTTTATTAACTTCTGGAGGGACTGCGTATCGTACATTATATACAGCAGACCGACTTTTTCGTTTGACTGGGAATATATTACCTTGGAAATAGTAAAAACGGGGGATTTTCTGTCATTTTCATTGCTCATCGAAAATTCGCTCAATCCGCTGTTTTTCACGGCAAGTCCGAGCAGTTCCTTATAATTGGGTATCTTTTTGCCGAGGCTGTCGTCATCGGCGGTCGAGGCAATTACGATGCCCGAATCGTTGATGAGCATTGATTTTATGACATTTCCGTTATCGGCAGCTGCGTTCAGGTCGCGCATAACATCAATGTATTCCGGATTCTCTTCCGAAAGCACATAGTCATCCGCGGTAGACGCTGTAACATAATCCACTATATTTGAACTGATAGTGATGTTTTTGGCATTGGATATAATATCGGAACACAGTACCCCAAGGTCTTCAGACTGGTTTTTTACGGTGAAAAACAAGCTTCTTTGCAAATAATCGAGGTTATCCTGCTTTATTCTTTTAGCAGCAACTGAGCTGACGATTATAACCGGTATGATTGCAAGCAGAGCCAAAACCGCCATCAGTTTCAACCGAATTTTCAATTTATCACCCCTTGTTCCGGAGATTGCTGTATGTTAAAAAAACTAAAATGCTGAAAAAATCGAATAAGACCTTTCCAAAGCTTGGGCAAATTATCGGGAAAAGGCGAAAATTTTTTATATTGTAAAATCGCGGATCTTACAAAGTCGCACTTTTCCTATCTTATTTATAATATTTTAACATTTACGATTACATTTGTAAACTGTTTTTATCTATTTTTGGCATATTTAACTAATAAACACAATTTTTTTGTGCATTTTGAGTTTATTTTCTGCCGCCTTTATGTTTATGCTTATCTCCACCGTCATCAAGCAAAACAAGTACAACTCCGACAGCAACGATAGCGGTGAGGACAATTCCGGCAATCTTCAATGCTTTCGGCACAGATTTTTCCTTTTCGGGAGGCGTATAAGCCGTTGTTTCGCCGGTATTCCGCGTGACTATTTCGGTCACGATCTCGGTAATGGTTTCTCCGAGGTCGTCGGTGCCGAGAATGGAAATGGAGGTTTGTATTTCGGTCGAGTCGTTTTCGTTGGTTGTCTGCTTAGTCTGAGCGGTCACTTCAACGTGTTCGGGGACAGCGGATGTTGTTACGGATGTGTTAGTTTTGGTCACGGATTGCTCGCCGCTGTCTGCGTCATCGGGATCATCGAATATCTCTTCACACTTGAATTCAAGCAGAGAAACGGAAAGCGGCTCTGCATTGAAGGTGAAGCGGTTGCCGCTGATATCCACGGCTTCATCGGAAAGTTCGATGTCGCTGTGCATACTGTTGAAGCTGTAAACATTGGCATATTCAAAATCGTAATTTGATGAAATGCTGAAATCAACGGGCATTTCGGAGGAGGATTTGTTGATGAAAACGACCTTGAGAGCGCTTTCATCGTCCGAATTTACCGATGCATATACCGAGCAGTCGGTTCTTCCGCCGTTGTCGGCTTTGACTGCGGTGTTGCCGTAGGACGAGCCGCTGCCGTCATAGTTCGTATAGATGTTAATTCCCGATTTCTGGTAGGAAAAGTCCTTCATATCGGGCTTAAGGCAAGCCATATAGACGTTCTGTTCGCTGAAAATGCCGAGAGCGTCCGCTTCTGCGATGCCGCCGCTGATATGGTTTCCGCCGCCGAAGTTATATTCGGAGAAGGAAAGCTTCGTATCGGGAAAATACATTCTTATCGAAGCCTGAATCGTCGGGATTATAGGCGTATGCTGCTTGTAGAGTATAGCGCTGCTGCTGTTTTCGGTGTAGTTTGCGTCCCAGAGAATTCTGGTCGCCTGCATACGCTCCTCGTTTGCAACAACGGAATCCGTTCCGACTATCGGTTCAAGCAGGACGCTTCTCGCTTCGGAGATAAAATGCAGGTCAAGCACATCGAGAAGCCTTGTTCCTGTCTGTTCGGACGCCTTTGACATTTTATCGAGATAATAGTCAATGAACCAAGAATATGTGGATTTATACTGTTCCCAGTCGTCCTGATTTTTGAAGTTGACATAGGTTTCCAGTCCGCTTATTGACGGGCCGTAGATAAGCGCGGTCGGGTCTATCTTCTTTGCGGTGTTTGCAAGGCTGATGGATTTGGAGAGCAGCGCTTCCGCGGTCAGACCTTCCGCTGCGATTGTAGATCGGAAGAGCGTCGTGTAGGGAAAGAGTGTAGATCTCGGTGGT
>CAMJES010000226.1 GCA_946404705.1 uncultured Ruminococcus sp.
CCTTCCGAACGACGAAATGAAGGGAAGGATCATCGGCCGTGAGGGAAGAAACATTAAGGCACTCGAAACGCTCACGGGCGTTGATCTTATCATCGACGACACTCCGGAAGCTATCACGCTTTCCTGCTTTGACCAGGCTCGCCGTGAGGTCGCACGAATTGCTCTTGAAAAGCTTATCGCAGACGGAAGAATACATCCTTCGCGCATTGAGGAAATGGTTGACAAGGCTCGCCGTGAGGTTGAGCATATCATGAAGCAGGAGGGCGAAAGAGCCGTCCTCGAAACCAATGTACACGGTCTTAACCATGAGCTTGTTCGTCTTCTCGGAAGACTTCATTACAGAACATCTTACCGCCAGAACGTCCTCAACCACTCTATTGAGGTCGCTCACCTTGCAGGAATTATGGCTTCCGAGCTTGGTGTTGACGCGAACCTTGCCCGCAGAGCAGGACTTCTCCACGATATCGGCAAGGCTCTCAGCTACGAGATCGAAGGCTCGCACGTTCAGATCGGCGTTGACGTTTGCCGCAAATACAAGGAAAGCCCCGACGTTATC
The DNA here is from genome assembly GCA_946404705.1 of uncultured Ruminococcus sp. Classification (GTDB taxonomy): domain Bacteria; phylum Bacillota; class Clostridia; order Oscillospirales; family Ruminococcaceae; genus UMGS363. Next base: position 557 of record CAMJES010000226.1, read on the forward strand.
CACGCTGTTGAGGCTCACCACGGCGATGTCGAGATACGCTCCGTTGTCGCTGCGCTCGTTCAGGCTGCCGATGCTATCTCCGCTGCAAGACCCGGTGCAAGAAGCGAGAACTACGAAAACTACATCAAGCGCCTTGAAAAGCTTGAAGAGATATGCTGCTCCTATGAGGGAGTTGAAAAATCCTTCGCAATTCAGGCAGGCCGTGAAGTTCGCATCATGGTTTACCCCGACAAGATCAACGATGAAAAAATGGTCATCGTTGCAAGAGATATTGCAAAACGTATTGAAGATGAAATGGATTATCCGGGACAGATCAAAGTTAATATCATTCGTGAAAGCCGGGTAGTTGAATACGCCAAGTAATACTGTAAAGATCCCTGCGTTTTTGCTTACGCAGGGGTCTTTTGCATAAACGGAGGTTTTTATGGATAAATCAAAACAGCCAAAGCAGAAAAAACAGCCGAAAACCATTTTCGGAACAACGGAAAAATCAAACTTTATCCTTAATATGAAAGCCGAAACACTCCAAAACTGGATAGCAGCCCTGCTTGCGGCCTGCGTCATTGTTCCGCAGATAGTCGGCTTCCTTGTCTACGGTTTGAATGCTTCACCTGTATTTATGAGCGCAGGACTGTATTTCACCGGCTTTGCCTGCATACTGTTCTTCCTTATCGCAATGATAAAGGGCAGGCTTTCCTTTAAAGAGGATAAGATACTGTGGGTCATAGCTTTTATGGCAGTATGGGCGTTTATTTCCTACTATGGCGTTGTGCTGCGCGTAAATTCCGCCGCAGACAGCCAAAGCAGCGAAATAATCAACACCGCTCTTTCAGGCGAGATCGGACGTTACGAAGGTCTGCTCTCTCTGCTTGCATACTTCGGGATCTTCTGCCTTGCAGCTTGCGTGACCCGTGAAAAAACTGTAAGTCTTATCGTTGATGTTATCATCGGCGCAGGCGTTGTTCAGGCGCTTTTCGCTGTTTTCCAGCATATACCCGGACTTCGCTTTATGCCGAACTTTGCCGACCTTCCGACCGTTGCACTCAAAGATGTAATGCTTTCAAGCGGACTTTCGGAGAATCCTATCGTTTTCGGCTCGTTCCTCACGATAGTTTTCTCGCTCGCTCTTAACGGTACGGTATCCGAAAAGAACAAAACCAAATCAAGGATATACTGTGCCGCCGCGCTTCTTTTCTGGCTTGTCGGATTTTTCACCTCTTCGATAGTGCCTATAATAGGAATGTTCTCCGCATTCATTATCGTTACGTTGAAGATATTCTTTTCAAAAGAGCCTTTGTCGAAGAACAACGCTTACAGCTATGCAGTATTAGCTGTTGGAATGAGCGTAATATTTGCGCTGATATGGATCTTCCAAGGCATTTATATCCGTGACAAGGCAATCGCGTATTATGACGCATATTTCCGCCTTTTCATTGTAACATCATATTCTTATGTAAATAAGCAGTCACTTTACGATATCGGACCGGAAAAGAGCCTTTACTTCATAAAGGAACATCCTATCCTCGGCATCGGCCCCGACCTTTTGGCAAAATACCAGTTAACTAATCCCGAGCTTGCGCCCTGTTCAATTGACCGAAGCTACAACGAGATCGTCTACACCGCAGCAACACGCGGAATTCCTGCGGCAGCAGCATACATAGTTTTCCTTTTTTCAGCCGTAAAGAAAGCATTCGGCGGATTTAAAGCAGCTTTGAAGGACAACTCCGACCGGTACGGCGCAGCGATATTTACCGCAATTGCTGCCTATATAATACAGAGCTTTTTCAGCTTCAGTTCAGTCCTCTGTGCGCCGATGTTCTGGCTTCTCTGCGGACTTGCGTTCAGAAAAATCACCGATAAAATAAAGGAGTAAGCTTATGAGCAGCGGTTTAAAGCGCACAATTGCATTTCTCTTTTTCCTGCTGGCAGGAATTTTGCTTGGCACTATCCTCGGAAATATCTGCGAGGGAGTCCCCTACCTCTCGTGGCTTTCCTATACACTCTCGGTCGGACTTGATACGAACAGTCCGCTCGTGCTTGACCTTATAGTGTTCAAGCTCGCGTTCGGGTTCACGCTTTCCGTCAATGCGGCTCAGATAATATGCGTTATACTATCGTTTATTCTGTACGGAAAGACCTGTAAGGGACTTTAAGCCATGTTTATTTGTTACCCCGACTATTGCCCACGGTTCAAATGCATCGCAGACAAGTGCAGCGATACCTGCTGCCGCGGATGGGAGATTTGTATTGACGAAGCTTCGCTTGAAAGATACCGCCAAGTTGACGGTGATATCGGCAGACGGCTCAAAGAAAGCATAATAACGGACGATGACGGCGCACATTTTGTCCTTTCGGATGATGAGCGCTGTCCGTTTCTCAACAGTTCAAACCTCTGCGACCTTTATATTGAGCTTGGCAAATATGCGCTCTGCGGAATATGCACCGACCATCCGCGTTTCCGAAGCTTTTTTTCAGACAGAACGGAGATAGGTGTTGGATTATGCTGTGAAGCAGCCGCCGAGATCATTCTTACCGAGAAAAAGCCCTTACATATTGTTCCAGAAGTTCCTTTTTCGGATAATATGATTGAAAAGGCAATTCTGCAGATACGCGGAATGCTTTTTAAGCTTTGCGAAAGCGGCGACCCGTTTGTGGCTCTGCGAAAATGCTGCGCGCTTGCAATAGCTGCGCAGGATATGCTCGCAGACAGCGATTTTTCGGGTATCTCCTCTTTATATGAAAGCTTTTCGGGGTATTCTTATGCTGTTGAAGAAATATCTGACGCTGATATCATCTCCGTTCTGAAAACAATGGAGAGCATATCACCCGAATGGGACGAAATGCTGCAAAAGCTTTCCGAAGGGCATTACCGAACAGAAATAAACGCCGAAAATGAACTTCTAAGACTGGCGGAATACTTTATTTTCCGCCATTTTCCCGAAGCACTCTCGGACGGAGATATCGTTTCGAAAGCATATTTTGCATATTTTGCCGTTTCGGCGGTGAAAATGTTTTGGGGAGCGTATCTTTATGATAAAGGAACGCTGACCTTGAATGATAAAATCAATGGCGCAAAGCTGTTTTCCAAAGGCGCGGAGTATTCGGAGGAAAATATGCAAAGAGCATACGAGATTGTTTAATTCGGAATTCGGAATGCGGAATTCGGAATTATTGCGAACTACAACATTTGTCGTTAAAACCGCGAAGCGGACAAAAGTTTACGTTAATTCTGAAAGAATTTCGCTTTGTTCAAAGGGTGGCGAGGGGTCAAGGGGCGAGCAGCCCCTTGTCGCTTCCGCAGAAGCGAAACTCCCTAAACCATAGCGAAACGCAAAGCTGCAATAAACCGAAAAACAAACAGCTAAAAAAGCGCAATTCACAACAAATAACGGGAAACAAAACAAGTTTGATACCGAATAACTTGCTAAACCGATTTGTGAATTGCGCTTCATTCTATCCTAACAAAATAAAACCTCCTCTAAAGGTAAAATATGCGAACGAAGTGAGTATATTTTACCTTTATACTAATCTTTAATCGTTCTATAGACAAATCCGCGAGATAGAATGCGCCCAA
>CAMJES010000227.1 GCA_946404705.1 uncultured Ruminococcus sp.
TTACCCTGAGCACTGGGATAAATCCCTTTGGAAAGCGGATGCCGATCTCATGCGGGAATCCGGCGTCAAAATCGTGCGACTTGCAGAATTTGCGTGGTGCAGGCTTGAGCCGCAGGAGGGTAATTTCGATTTCGGCTGGCTTGATGAAATAATCGGGATTTTATCGGAACGTGATATAAAAATCGTTTTGTGTACTCCCACAAACTGCCCCCCGATGTGGTTTTACGAAAAATACCCCGATGCCGTTCAGACGGAAAAGGACGGCAGAAAAACCAACACAGGCATAAGAGGGCACAGGTGTATAAATAATGCAGACTTTCTGCGATATGCCGAGCGAATCATTGATACTATGACAAAGCGGTATGCTGACAATAAGGCGATCATTGCATGGCAGATAGACAATGAGCTTGAAGCAAATTTCTGCTTTTGTGAAACCTGTATCGGGAAATACCGCAGCTGGCTTAAAGCAAGATATACAACTGTTGAGGCAGTAAACAAAGCCTACGGAAATAATATGTGGAGCGGCGAGTATTCCTCGTGGGAGCAGATAAAGCCTCCATTCGGCAGCTATCCCGATGCGTGGCTGAACCCATCGTATATGTTGGATTACAATCGCTATGCATCTGACAGTGTGGTGGAGCATATCAATTGGCAGAGGGAGCTTATCAGAAAAAACTGCCACGATACCGCTATCACCACAAATGTGTGGTTTTGCAGGAATATGCCGAACTTCTATGATGAATTCAAGGAGCTTGATTTCATCTCCTATGACAACTATCCAACAACAAGGCTTCCCGACAATTCAGAGGAGTGCTACTCTCACGCATTCCACCTTGACCTTATGCGGGGAGTAAAGCGCAAAGGGTTCTGGGTAATGGAGCAGCTAAGCGGAGGCCTTGGATGCTGGGCACCGATGGGAAGGACTCCCTCGCCCGGTATGATAAAGGGATACTCGCTGCAAGCCTTTGCACACGGTGCGGATACTGTTGTTCATTTCAGATGGAGGACAGCTGTAAGCGGAGCAGAAATGCACTGGCATGGTCTGATTGACCATTCAAATGTACCGGGCAGGCGTTTCAAGGAGTTTTCTGAGCTTTGCAAAGAGGCGGCAGCACTTGAAGCTGTGCGGAATACTGAAATTCGGTCGGATATAGCTATACTTTACTCTCCCGATGATGAATATGCTTTCAAAATTCAGCCGCAGACAAATGGAATGTACTATATGGAACAGCATTTTCTGCTTCATTCCGCATTTGCAAAATATGGGCTTAATATCGATGTAATAAGCCGGCTGGAAGATATTTCTCGCTATAAGATAGTCGTTGCTCCCCAAATGTATCTTACAGACGAAGCTGTCACAAAGCGGCTGTATGAATTCACCGAAAACGGCGGTACCGTTGTACTCACCAACCGCAGTGGGGTAAAGGACGAATACAATAAATGCATCATGGAGCAGCTGCCGACGGTATATCGCAAGCTTGTTGGCGCATACGTCGAGGAGTATGACCCTATCGGTTATGACAACTCCTCCATAAGGCTTACAGACGGAAGCATTTATAAATGCCGTCAGTGGTGTGATATACTCTGCCCCGAAAAAGCAGAAACAATTGCCGTATATGACGAGGAATTTTACAAAGGCAAGGCGGCAATCACACGGAACAGCTGCGGCAGAGGAACCGCTTACTATATTGGTACAGTTTGCGAAAAAAAGCTGTACTGTAAGCTTGCAAAGGATATTTTGCTTGAGTCGGGAATTCCGTTTGTTGAAGGTCTGCCCGACAATGTGGAGCTTACTACTCGCACAGGTAATGATATTAATGCAAGATTTATATTCAACAATACGGCTAAAAACCAACACTTTACTCTTGACAAGGAAGAGATAAGCCTTGCTCCGTTTGAGATGAAGATAAATGTTATTGGAGGCTAACTATGGAAATTCTGCAAAGGATAATGTCGCTTGTAACAGCTTCGACATTGCTGCTGTCGGGCTGTGGAATTAATGATACATCAGAAACAGGCAGCAGTCAGACAACAAACGGTGATACAGTGAGTGAATTGAATACAGGCAGAACTAAAGCAGACCCATCTGAAAAGGTTTATAACAGCGAAGTGATTATCACAAGAGATGAGCTTCCGAAGGAATTATTTGAATAGGAAAGGAAGGATAATAATGAAAAGGTCACCAAATGCTATCATAATCTCAATGCTGTCCGTTTTTGCCTTTTCAGCCTGCACAGCTTCATTGGCGGCAGAAGCAGAAACTCAGTCTGTAACAACAGCACAGACCGCAATAACCACCGCTGAAACCGTAACGACAGGATCGGAGGTATCATATATGGAAATGTGTTTGGAAAAGCTTGTCGAAATGCCGCCTGAGGAAATATTGGAAAACCGTGAGGAAGTAAAATATCCCGAATTTGAGAAATATACATATTATTCTCGGACAGCAGAGCGTGATACGCCTGTAAATGTGCTTCTTCCGACAAATTATTCGGAAGATAAGAAATATCCTGTACTGTATATACTTCATGGATATTACGACAATGAGGACTGGATGGCGAGAGATATTGTTCATATAAGCACTATGCTCACAAATCTTGTTGCTGACGGTGATGCAAAGGAAATGATCGTTGTTTGTCCGTACATTTTCTGCAACAAAGATATGCCCTACTGTACGGGAATGGACACTCAGAACACACTAAGCTACGATAATTTCATAAATGATCTGCTGACCGACCTTATGCCCTTTATCGAGGAGAATTTCTCCGTGGCGACAGGCAGAGAAAACACAGCCATAACAGGCTTTTCCATGGGCGGAAGAGAGTCACTTTTCATCGGTGTTTCCCAACCTGACAGATTCGGATATGTTGGCTCTGTATGTGCCGCTCCGGGTCTTACAAAGGGTACAGGTGAACCGTCCATGCTTGAAGAAGATCAGCTTACCTTCGGAGATAACAAGCCTGAGCTGCTGCTTATAAGCGCAGCACAGAATGACGGAGTTGTAGGTGCAAATCCTTTAAAATACAAGTTGATATTTTCAAATAACGGAGATGAATTTATCTGGCATTCAATGTCACAGACGGGACACGATCACAGCAGCGTTACTCCGCATCTGTATAACCTTTTCAGAATGGTTTTTCAGTAAAAACCGTTCGGCAGAAAGGTTATTACTCTTGATGAACTGATGAAGGAATTATTTGGATCAGAAAGGAAATGAAAATGGAAAACAAAACACCACTCTGCCACACTCCTCCTATGGGCTGGAACTCGTGGAACACATTCAGTTGGAATATAAATGCTGAGCTTATTATGTCAAGTGCAGACAAAATGGTTGAAACAGGTCTTGCAAAAGCAGGCTATGAGTATATTGTCATAGACGACTGCTGGAGTGAAAAGCAGCGTGTGAACGGCAGGCTTGTTCCCGACCGCGAGAAATTCCCCAACGGCATAAAGCCTGTTGCAGATTATGTTCATTCAAAGGGACTGAAATTCGGTATGTATTCCTGTGCGGGAACACACACCTGTGCAGGCTATCCCGGCAGCTTTGAGCACGAATTTGAAGATGCCGAGACCTTTGCAGAATGGGGCGTTGACTATCTCAAGTATGACTATTGCTACAAGCCCGAAGCCGCGAAGGGTGAAAATCTTTATAAGCGAATGGGAATGGCTCTCAGAAACTGCGGACGTGACATAGTTTTTTCTGCCTGCAACTGGGGAAATGATGATGTTCACCGCTGGATAAGAGAGTCAGGGGCAAATCTTTTCCGCTCCACAGGCGACATTCAGGATAACTGGGAGTCGGTAAAGCGCATTGCCATTTCTCAGATAGGCAGAGAATGTTACGGGGGAGTTTACTGCCACAATGATATGGATATGCTTGTTGTCGGTATGCACGGAAACAGCGACAATGAGTGGATAGCAGATGTTGTTGGCGGCTGCACCGATACCGAATACAAGACACATTTTGCTCTATGGGCAATTATGAACAGCCCTCTTATGATAGGATGCGATATAAGAAAAATGTCCGATGCGACAAAGGAGATACTTACCAACAAGGATATCATCGCCATAAATCAGGATATCGAATGCC
>CAMJES010000228.1 GCA_946404705.1 uncultured Ruminococcus sp.
TATCATAGCCGGTGACTGGAGTTCAGACGTGTGCTCTTCCGATCTCGCAATATTTTCTCCTGACGAAAGCTCCGCTGCAAGATCAAGCCGCAGTACCACGCCGATCCGCTTGCGGTTACCCTTGCCGAACGGAACAATGACCCTGCATCCGGGCAGGACGGTTTCTTCAAGCTCGGACGGAACTATATATTTATACCGTCTGTCGTAATAAAGTGAAGTATTGCTCACCGCGACAGCGGCAATATATTTTTCACCTGCCAAGCCTTATCCCTCCGGATTTATTCTGACTTTGAAGAAGATTTCAAAGACGGATCTTCAACGATATAATACTTTCTTGCAGCGAATTCCTCAACAGCTGTTTTAACGGGCTTCTGTTCAAGTATCTGCTTGTTCTCGTAAAGCTCGTCGGAGATCTCTCTTGCGCGTTTTGCAACGGCAATAACTACTGAATAGTAGCTTTCTCCCTTTGTTGCGATCTGTGAAATGGTTGGTCTAAGCATTTTTAAGCACCTCGTCAATTAAATATTCGGAATTTTCCTTTTTATGTTTCTGTGAATTGATTATAGAAAGCAGGTCGGAAACAGCTGTTTCCAACTCGCCGTTTATCATAACATAGTCGTAGTTAACGGCCTTGCGTATCTCGCCCGAAGCCTCACCGATACGCTTTTCGATAACGTCTTCGGTTTCTGTTCCGCGCTTGTTCAAACGTCTGCGCAGTTCTTTCAGCGAAGGCGGAAGAATGAACACCGAAACTGCTTCGGGGCATCTTTCCATTACTTTCAAAGCACCCTGAACCTCAATTTCGAGAATAACGTTCTTCCCTGCGGCAAGCATATCTTCGACAGGCTTACGCGGCGTACCGTAGTAGTTTCCGCAATAGCAGGCATATTCAAGCATACCATCGCTTTCGATAAGCTTTTCGAACTCCTCTTTGGAAAGGAAGTGGTAGTTTACGCCGTTGACCTCACCGGGGCGCGGACTTCTTGTCGTTGCGGAAACGGAGTAATAGATGTTGTCCTGCTTAATAATCTCTGCAAGGACTGTTCCCTTTCCGCAGCCGGACGGCCCCGAGATAATAAACAATGTACCCTTATTCATCGTCATCCACCTCATCGTCATTGTCAAGTCGGCCTGCAACGGTTTCCGGCTGCACAGCCGAGAGGATAACATGATCGCTGTCCATAATAATTACGGCGCGCGTTCTTCTGCCGTAGGTTGCATCAATAAGCATTCCCTTGTCCTTTGCATCCTGAATGATACGTTTTATCGGGGCGGATTCGGGGCTTACTATCGTAATAAGTCTGCTTGCGGAAATCATATTTCCGAAGCCTATGTTGATCAGCTTCATAGCAACCTCCCTATAATTATTCGATGTTCTGAACCTGTTCGCGGATCTTTTCTATTTCGGATTTAAGGTCAACAACGATCTTTGTTATCTCGATATCCTGACATTTTGAACCGATCGTGTTTGCTTCACGGTTGAACTCTTGAATAAGGAAATCAAGCTTTCTTCCGACTGCTTCATTCAGCGAGAGCATATCTCTGCATTGCTGTATATGGCTGCGCAGGCGGACAGTTTCTTCATCTACGGCAGTTTTTTCGGAAAAGATCGCCGCTTCGGTCAGGATACGCTGTTCGTCAACATTTGAATCCTTCAAAACTTCGGATATCTTATCGAAGAGCTTCTGACGGTATTTCTCGGTAGTTTCGGGGGATTTCTTTTCAATTTTTTCAACAAGCACGGTGATATAATCAAGCCGTGAAAGAATATCCTCGCGCATTTTTTCGCCCTCGGCTTCACGCATGGCAATAAACTTTTCAAGCGCCTTTTCCGCAACTGTTCTAACGTCATTCCAGACTGTTTCTTCGTCTTCCTCGACTTTTTTTATATCAAAAATATCGGGAAGACGCATTATTCTTGAAAGTGTGAGGTCGTCTTCAAGACCGAGTTCGGCGTTTGCGCTGCGAAGCGCTGTTATATATCCCTTTGCGACCTCGGTATTGACCTCGATTTTTTCATCGCTCACGCCGTCATACTGAATGGAAACTCCAACATCAATTTTGCCGCGTGAAACCTTTCCCTGAACGAAGGATTTCAGCTTTTCATCAAGAAAACCGCAGCTTCTCGGAACTCTTGACGAAAATTCATAGTATCTATGGTTAACAGACTTTATCTCGACAAGGATAGTCTTTCCGCCTGTCGATTCGAGGCATCTTCCGAAACCTGTCATACTTTTTATCATAATATCACCGCTTTTCCTAAAATATATGCAAAGCAACTGCCTACAATCAGCATTTCATAATATTATAACATATTTTTGCACAAAAATCAAGTAGCAGCGAACAAAAAAGAGCCGATTTCTCGACTCTTTTGGTAAAAAGATTTTATCAAACGGGATGAACCTTTGAAGCAGCATCGGCATGTCCGTCAATGCCGTACTTTGCGTTTCTTCTTGCTTCGAAGAACTTAGGTGCAACCTTCGGGAACATTGCATAGGTGAGAACGTCCTCTTCCTGCTCGATCCACTCTGCACACTCTTCACGGAGCTTATCAAGCTCGGGTTCGAGAAGGTCTGCAGGACGGCAGGTAATAGCTTCTTCACCCTTAAGTATCTTATCCTGAAATTCCTTGGAGATAGCGACAGGTGTTTTGCCGTATTCGCCCTTGACAAGTCCCTTGAATTCCTTTGTAACAGTCTTGTAACGTTCGCCGTTGATAACGTTGAATACAGCCTGTGTACCAACGATCTGAGAAGTAGGAGTAACGAGAGGCGGCATACCCGAATCCTCACGAACCTTCGGAACTTCCTTAAGGACCTCAACGAACTGATCTTCCTTGCCTGCCTGCTTGAGCTGCGAAAGGAGGTTGGAGAGCATTCCGCCGGGAACCTGATATATAAGAGCGTTTGTATCGGTAGCGAGCATCTTGGGGTCAAGAAGTCCGCTGTCGATATACTTCTGACGGAGAGTCATAAAGTAATCTCTAATCTCATTAAGGAGAACAAGGTCAAGACCTGTATCGTACTCTGTACCCTGAAGAGCAGCGACCATAGATTCGGTCGGAGCGTGTGAAGTACCGAGAGCGAGCGGCGACATACTTGTATCTATCATATCAAGTCCGTTTTCAACACCCTTCAAAAGACACATATCAGCAAGACCGGATGTATAGTGAGTATGAAGCTGAACGGGGATCTTTACAGCAGACTTTACAGCCTTAACAAGCTCAACTGTGCGGTAAGGTGTGAGGAGAGCAGCCATATCCTTGATACAGATAGAATCGGCACCCTCTTCTTCGCACTGCTTAGCGTAGTTTGCATAGTATTCATCGGTGAATACATCACCTACTGTATAGGACATTGCGACCTGAGCGTGTGCGCCTTCCTTCTTAGCTGCGCTGATAGCTGTCTTAAGATTTCTGATATCGTTGAGCGCGTCAAAAATTCTGATAATATCGATACCGTTTGCAACAGATTTCTGAACAAAATATTCAAGAACATCGTCAGCATAGTGACGGTAGCCGAGCATATTCTGACCTCTGAAGAGCATCTGAAGCTTTGTGTTGGGCATCTCCTTGCGGATAGTGCGGAGTCTATCCCAAGGGTCTTCATTAAGGAAACGGATACATGAATCGAATGTAGCGCCGCCCCAAACCTCGGCGGAATAGAAGCCGACCTTGTCCATCTTTGAAAGAATAGGAAGCATATCACTCAGCGGCATACGAGTAGCGATAAGCGACTGGTGTGCATCACGGAGTACGGTTTCCGTAACTTTAATCTTAGCCATAATTATATCAACCTTTCACTAAACTTATGCAATTGTAAGGATAACATCGCCTGTCTGAACGGAATCGCCCTTCTTTACGCTGATAGCAACTACCTTTCCTGTTGCAGCAGCAGGAACGTCATTTTCCATCTTCATAGCTTCGAGAACAGCAACGGGCTGTCCTTCCTTGACCTCTGTACCAACGGAAACCTTAACATCAAGGATAGTTCCGGGCATAGGAGCAGTAACGGGTGTGCCTGCGGCAGGTGCAGCGGCAGGAGCGGGAGCAGCTGCA
>CAMJES010000229.1 GCA_946404705.1 uncultured Ruminococcus sp.
ATGCCGATTATTATACCGCCTATTGTTTTTATTACCTTTTTATCCGTTAGCAGAGCAACTGCTATTTTCTTCAGTGCCGCACCTATGGTTGTGCTCACAAAATCACCTCCTGAATGCAAAAAATCCGATTGAAATTCATTTAAGAAAATCAATCGAATTTTTTAATTTATCAGATATACTATTTATTCATAATCCTATCATAATCTTCCTGCGGTTTATCAATGGGAGTGAGATTGAACTTTTCAATCAAAATATCAAGCACACCTTTTGAAACAAATGCAGGCAGCGTAGGGCCGAGATAGATATTTTTTATCCCAAGATATAAAAGCGTCAGCAAGATACAAACCGCTTTCTGTTCGTACCACGAAAGAACAAGCGTAAGCGGCAAATCGTTAACTGTGCAGCCAAAAGCATCTGCAAGAGCCAGTGCGATTTTTATTGCACTGTATGCGTCATTGCACTGTCCGCAGTCGAGTATTCTCGGAATACCCTCGATGTCGCCTAAATCCAAATCGTTAATGCGATATTTTCCGCAGGCAAGAGTCAAGATAATCGTATCAGGCGGCGTAAGCTTTGCAAAGTCAGTGTAGTAGCTCCTGCTGTAAGACGCTCCGTCACAGCCTCCGATAAGGAAGAAATGTTTGATTTTTTCCTGTTTAACAAGGTCAACTATTTTATCTGCATTTGATAACACCGCATTGTGAGCAAAGCCTGTTGTCACCGTGCTGCCGCCGTTCATTCCCCGCATTTCTTTGTCCTCGTCATAACCGCCGCACTCAATGGCTTTTTCGATAACGGGAGTAAAGTCCTTGTCCTCGCCGATATGAACCAGTTCGGGATAGGACACAACAGAAGTTGTGAAAACTCTGTCGCTGTAGCTTTCTCTCACGGGCATAAGGCAATTTGTGGTGAACAAAATCGGTGCAGGAATGTTGTGAAATTCCGACTGCTGATTTTGCCAGCCCGTACCGAAATTACCCTTGAGATGCGGATATTTTTTCAGTTCGGGATAGCCGTGAGCAGGTAACATTTCGCTGTGCGTGTATATGTTGATTCCCTTGCCCTCGGTCTGTTCAAGCAACAGCTTTAAATCGTGCAAATCGTGACCGCTTACAACAATAAACGGTCCTTTCTCGATAGCGAGAGGAACCTCTGTCGGAACAGGATTTCCGTAGGCGTCCGTATTAGCCTTATCAAGCAAAGCCATACATTTAAAATTGACCTCGCCTGTTTTTAAAACAAGCTCAAGCAATTCATCTGCACTTTTCTTTTCGCCCAGAGCGTATAGAGCCTCATAGAAAAAGTTGCTCACCTCACTGTCGGTTTTGCCGAGAACTAGCGAATGATAAGCATAAGCCGCCATTCCCTTTATCCCGAACAGTATCAGTGATTTCAAGGAACGGATATCCTCGTGTTCGTCCCAGATATTTTCCATATCATACTCTTCAAAATTTTCGCTGTTTATTCTGCCCTTTTCAGTTTCAATTTCAGTCTTTATCTGCTTGATTGTCACATTGTTGAAATTAACATTTGTTAGCGTCGTAAAAAGTCCTTTCATCACAAGCTCATCAGTATGGGCTGTAGGCTTGCCAGACTTTGCCGCCCTTGCAAGTCCGATAAGCGCACCCACAAGCTCGTCCTGATAATTTGCGGTATCGGCTTTTTTACCGCAGACTCCTGCTTTGCCCTCGCAGGCTTTATTGTGAGCAGTCTGCTGACACTGAAAACAAAACATATCCTTCATTTGCTGCCTCCAAATTATTAACAATAAGATTATTCTTCCACTTCAATTGCATCTACAGGACAGCTATCAGCCGCCTCCTGTACTGATTCCTCTTGTTCTTCGGAAATATCAGAGCTTGCTGTTGCTACTCCTTCGTCTGTCATAGTAAACACCTGTGTGCAAATGCTGTTGCACAACCCACATCCAATGCAATTTTCGTTTACTTTGGCTTTCATAAATACACCTCCGCCCTATGAAAATGAAACAATAAACTGTATTTGAAATTTACATTATCAATTATATTATTTCTCCAATCTTTGTTTTTATCACTTCCAATATTTTCAAAGTATTTTGAGTTTTTTAAAAAATCATCTATAAACAAAAAGCCGATTGACTTCATTAAGAAAACCAATCGGATTTTTCAAATTTGTACTAAAGAATTCATGTAAATAATTTATCTATTTCCCTTTTTGCTTCAGACATTATCTTATACACATCACTTCCATATATATCAAGATTTTCTGCCTTTACAAGTAAAACCTCATCTATTCCAAACATACCCTGTGCCAAAGCTTTGACATAACCATATCCGTAGGCATCATCAGCAATCGTTCCACCTGCTGTTGTAACATAATACAGTTTTTTCGCTCTGCACATACTTACGGGTATGCCTTCATCTGAATAAGAAAAAGTAAGACCGACAATACAGATGCTTTCGAGATATGCTTTTACAACTGACGGAAATGATAAATCCCAATAGGGTGCAACTAAAATTATTTCGTCTGCCTTTGCAAACTGCTTGGCATAATTAAAATAAGGATTGCTGAAATCTCCTTTTTGACAAGATTCATCTCTCATAGAAAGAGTTTTCAAATCCATCGGTAAAATATTTTCTTCTGAAAGCCGTACATATTCAACATTACAGTTAATTTTACCTGCAAGATAATCTGCAAGTTCTCTTGTTCTTGATTCAACTCTGACCGCTCCGTCAATATATAAAAGCATTTTTATTACCCTCTTTTCTGTTTATTGCTTGCTCCCATTATTGCTCTTCCTTTTATTTTCAAATTGAGCTTTGTGTTTTCTGTCAATTCTCGCTGTATTTTCGGAATTCAAACCTCTTGTAATAATTGCCGAGCCGAACCTGTTGCGTAGGTTATCAACCGTCTTATCAATCTTTCTCTCCTTGTCCTTATTTTTATCTGAAGCTGAAAACAAAGACATCTGCTCGTTATCTTCTCTTGTAATGTCAGTCAGAGAAACACCCATAAGACGAAGCGGAGAATGTCCGTCCCACAGTTCATCAAACAAAATCTTTGAAATACTGTATATCTCAGTTGTAATATCCGTTGCAATATCAAGGTGCATTTGATGAGATTTGTTTCTGAAATCAGTTGTTCTGATATTTACGGCAACACAATAAGCTTTAGCACCGTCATCACGAATACGAAATGCAACACTGTCAGCAATGGAAAGCAGAACCTTATGAGCCTGTTCTCTTGTTGTGATATTATCCTCAAACGAGGTTTCTACGCTGTATCCTTTAGCTTTAGGCGGAACATCAAGGACAGGTGATTCGTCGATGCCCTTGGAATAGTAATACAGCTGTTCACCGAATTTATTTCCGACAATGGACTGAATATTCTGAAGGGAAAGCTTTGCTAAATCCCCTATCGTTCTGACATAAGATTTTTCAAGCTTTACTGCTGTATTTTTACCGACAGAAATAAGTTCCCCCACAGGCAATGTCCACATTTTATCGGGAATTTCATTCTCAAACAGAGTATGAACCTTATCGGGCTTTTCAAAGTCGCTTGCCATTTTAGCACACAATTTGTTAGAACCTATGCCGACATTGACCGTAAAGCCAAGCTCACTTTTAATCCTGTCCTTGATTTCATATGCAGTTTTTATCGGTTCGGGATATATTCTCTCCATACCCGACATATCAAGGAAACATTCATCAATTGAGAATTGCTCGACAACAGGTGTGTAGCTTTTGCAGATTTCAATAAATGCTTTAGAACATTTATCATACAGAGAAAAATCGGGTTCGGCTATTACCAGGTCGGGACATTTTCTCAAAGCCATAGAAATCGGTTCGCCTGTCCTGATATTGTATTTCTTTGCAGGAATGGATTTTGCAAGAACAATGCTCGTTCGCTTTTCGGGATTACCGCCTATGCAGGACGGAATCAAGCGTAAATCGTCTTTACCATCACGAACTCTGCGTGAGGCTTCCCACGACAAAAATGCACCCTCTTAAAATTGGAGATGATTTTGAAGTTGTATTTAAAATAACTGTTGAAGGCA
>CAMJES010000230.1 GCA_946404705.1 uncultured Ruminococcus sp.
AAGCTTACGGGGATCAAGGTAAACTATACCAACTATGCCACAAATGAAGAGCTTTACGCAAAGCTTAAAGGCGGCGGAGCAAGCTATGACATAATCATTCCGTCCGACTATATGATTTCGAGAATGATACACGAAAATATGCTCCAAAAGCTTGATTTTGACAATATTCCGAATTTCAAGTATATAACCGATACTTTCGTGAATCCCGAGTATGACCCTCAGAATGAATACTCAGTCCCTTATACTTGGGGAACGGTCGGAATAATATATGATAAAACAATGATAGATATCCCACCTGAGGAAATCGACTGGGATATACTGTGGAACGAGGACTATTCTGATAGAATTTTGATGTTCGATAATCCCCGTGACGCTTTTGCAATTGCCGAGATACGGCTCGGATATTCGCTTAATACCGAGGATTTTGAGGAACTGGAGAACAGCGCAGAGCTGCTTAAAGAGCAAAAATCTGTTATTCAAGCTTATGTAATGGATGAAATTTTCGACAAGATAGGTGCAGGAGAGGCTCTTATCGCACCTTATTACGCAGGTGACGCAGTTACCCTTATGGATGAATATGAAGACTTGGACTTTGTTATTCCCAAAAGCGGAACGAACCTTTTTATTGACGCTATCTGTATCCCGAGCGGCGCCAAGCAAAAAGAAGCGGCGGAAATGTATATCAATTTTATGTGCGAGCCTGATATCGCTTATGCAACAACGACATATATCGGCTATTCGACCCCGAACAGCGCTGCTTTTGAAATGCTTGATGACGATATAAAAAACGATAAGATCTCCTATCCGGACAATGAATATCTTAATGAAAACACAACTGTTTTCGCTAACCTTTCCGATGAGGCAAATCAGAAGCTTCAAGACCTTTGGACGGATATCAAATCAACTCAGGATGAATCTCAGAACAAGTGGATAGTTCCGCTGTTTTTGATAGGATGTGTAACTCTTTCAATAGGGATCATAATAAGACGTCATATCATAAGAAAGAAGGACGTATTCTAATGAATATCAGAATAGCAACCACCGAAGATATAGACCTTTTGATAAAGTTCCGCTTCGCCTATATAAATGACGATATGGGGCCGCTTTCAAAGGAGCAGACGGACAAGCTCAACGAGCAGCTTCCCGATTATTTCAGCCGTCATATCGGCAGAGATTTTACCGCGTATATCGCGGAGGAAAACGGTGTTCCTGCTGCTGTGATATTCTATATAACCGTAGAACGTCCTGCAAATACGCATTTTATCAACGGAAAAACGGCGCTCCTTATGAACGTCTATACAATGGAGGAGTTCCGCAGAAAGGGAGCCGCGACTGCCATACTCCGCAGGATAATATCCGATGCAAGGGAACAGGGCGTGACCTGTATCGACCTTTCGGCAACAAGAATGGGAAAGCCGCTTTATCTGAAAAATGGTTTTGTAGAAAGAGGAAACACCGAAATGCGTCTTGAACTTAAATAACAGAAACGGCTGCCGTTTGTATGGCAGCCGTTTTTTATAGTTTACCTTTTATCTTATCAAGAGAATACTTTTCAAGCCGCGAAACCTGAGCTTGGGAGATCCCGATCTCTTTAGCGACCTCGACTTGCGTCTTTCCAAGCGCAAATCTAAGATAAAGAATGTTTTTCTCGCGGTTTTCGAGTGAAGATATCGCTTCTTTGAGTGAAATTTCATCTATCCAGCTTGAATCATCGCTTTTGTCACCGATCTGATCAAGAACATAGAGCGTGTCACCAGAATCGGAAAAAACAGGTTCGTAAAGCGAAACAGGGTCGGAAACGCTTTCCAGCGCAGTAACGATCTCACATTCCTTGACCCCGATAAGTTTCGCCAACTCCGCCAAGGACGGCTCTTTTTTATTCTCGATAATATATTGTTCCTTTGCCTGCATCGCTTTGTATGCAATATCGCGCAAAGAGCGGCTGACTCTGATAGGGCCGTTGTCACGGATATAACGCCGAACTTCGCCCGATATCATCGGAACAGCGTATGTGCTGAAACGTACATCAAGGTCTGTATTGAAATTATCAATTGCTTTCATAAGTCCGATGCATCCAACTTGAAATAGATCATCGGGGTTTTCGTTTTTCCCCGAAAATTTCTGTATCACGCTTAAAACAAGCCGCAGATTTCCGTTTATAAGCTGCTTACGGGCATTTTTATCTCCGGCTTTGTATTTTTTCAGCAGTTCCATTTTTTCGGATTCTTTAAGAACTTTAAGCTTGGAAGTATCAACGCCGCAGATTTCAACTTTATTATAATACATAAAAAATTACTCCCGAACAGTAATTAGATTTTCTATACTAATTATTGCCGTGAGTAAAATTTCTTATTCAAACAATTTTTGCCAGATCAGAAAATAATGCTTTCAAGTTCTTTTTTCAGTTTTTTTATAATTCGCTTTTCAAGGCGTGAGATATAGGATTGTGAGATACCTATCGTGTCAGCGACCTCTTTTTGCGTCATTTCCCGTCCCGTGTTTATGCCGAAGCGCATCTTCATTATCTCACGCTCACGTTCGGGCAGGCGTTCCAACGCTTCAAGCAGAACGCTCTTTTCCGCTTCGTTTTCTATTCCGCCGTTTACGATATTCTCATCTGTACCGAGAATATCCGATAAAAGCAGCTCATTTCCGTCCCAATCAATGTTTAACGGTTCATCAAAGGAAAGCTCATTTTTATACTGTGCAGACTTCCTAAGAAACATTAGGATCTCATTTTCGATACAGCGTGAAGCGTATGTTGCAAGCTTGATGTTCTTGCTCGGACAGAATGTGTTTACAGCTTTTATCAAGCCGATAGTTCCTATCGAAACAAGGTCTTCAATGCCAATGCCTGTCGATTCAAATTTTTTTGCAATGTAAACCACAAGCCTCAGATTATGTGTTATCAAAAGCTGCCTTGCCTGCGTTTCATCCGTTTCAAGCATTGCAAAAGCTTTTTCCTCCTGCTCACGGGAAAGCGGAGCAGGAAGCGTTTCCGAACCGTTTATGTAAAATACATCGTCTTTTTTACGTTTGAAAAGTGCCTTGATTTTTTCAAACAGCGCTGCAAGTGTCATTTTTATTCGATCCTTTCTTGTGATTATATTATGATTTTGGGATTAAAGATAGCATGGTCAAGCTCCCGTTCAACAATACCGACGTAAGCTTCCGTGTATTTTATCTTTCCGGATTCATTGTTTTTTATGTAAATTCCGGTCGGACGGAAAGATGGGATAAGTCCGCTTGAATCGATCGTGGAAAAGGGGATAACTCTCCATTTCTGATGTACGCCCTCCGAGCTTTTCAAAGCCATCGCTCCGACAAGCTCTTTTTCTTCAAAAAGCGGTTCTATGCTTTTTTTACCGCAGATAATAACAGGCTTTCCGGTAAACGAATCGGAAAGATTATTGCAGGTATCACATACAGCTTTAAGCGATATCTGTTTATCACCATTAATGATTATAACGCTGTAATCACCGTCAAATTCATTGCTGCGGTCAATAAACCGTCTGAATAACAAAAGCGCCGCATAAGCTGTTATAGTAGAGATAACGAGCGTTAAAAGCGAGATGTTTATGTAAAGCACAGAATTATGGAAAACCATTCGTCCGCCGTTATCCAGAAGCGAAAAAGCATATTCCGTTCCTGCAAATAAAAAGCTTATGAAGAAAAATATCAGTCCTATCTTGTAAAGTTCATCGGTTTTTCTTCCGCTGAAAGCGACAATGACCATTATTGTCGCAGATACTATCCTAACAAGCAGCAGCGAAAAAGTGTTGAGTTCCGGAAGAAGTATCACAAGTGAAAATAAACTTCCTGCAAGAGCAGCGAGAACACATTTGCTGTTTCTGACAGCATTGTGAGTAAGCTTTGCCGTTGCTTTAAGCAGAAAAAAGTTTGAATATATGTTTGTTATTATCAGAATATCAGCATAAATATACATAGTTGCTCCTTTGAACCTTGTCTGATTTAATTATAAGTTTTATCAGAACAAAAAACTGTCGATTA
>CAMJES010000231.1 GCA_946404705.1 uncultured Ruminococcus sp.
TTGATGCCGTTTATCTCAACCTCATCATAATTTCCTTTTGACTTGATTTCATCAATTTTCGAGTCATATTCATTATTGATTTCCTGAATTACGCTTGAGATATTCATTCCCGTTTCCGATGTTTCGGTTGAAAAGAATATGCCGTAAAACGAGCTTGCAAGAGCCGCAAAAAGACACAAAAGAATAATTACCACAACAGATACCCAACCGCCTGCAATAACGGCAGATACAAGGCTTTTAGCCGCCGTATATGCCGCTTTAAGTGCTTTGCTCAAGAACTTAATAAGAAGTTGAACAAATCTTTTTGTTTCCTTTGCAGTTTGCTTTAACCGTTCTGCTGCCTTGCGTGATTTTTCAGCCGTTTTAGTTACTGCAATAGCATTTGCTTGAGCTGATTTCTTAACCGCTTTTGCGGAGGCTTTTTCTGTTGCTTTTTTTGATGCCTTTTGTGTTGCCTTAACGGTTTGTGCATTTCCTGTTTTAATGGTGTTATTAGCCTGCTTTGGCGGATTTTTTACAGGAGGTTTCGGTGTTTCTGCTTGCGAGCTGAAGGTAACATCTGCATTGACAGTATTTTGCGTTTCCTTAACTGTGCGTTCTGCCTGCTGTGCTTTCCTGCGAGCCTTAACATCTTCAAGTGTCATTTTTGCGGTTTCAATATTTTTCTTTGTTTCCTCAACACTTTTTCTGCCCTTGCGGTTAAATTCATAGACGGCGTAATCTGCGCCGTCTTTTGCTTTTTCCTGCACCTTTTCAACTGCGTACTGTTCAGGAGAATTTGAATTAGTTTGCTCGGTGGCATTATTGATTTTTTCTTTTGTACGAACACCGACATCTTTTATTTTTTCGTTGACAATGCCTATGCTCTCCGAGGTCTTAATAACGGTTTCAGCCGTTTGCTTAATCTTTATGTTTGACATAAAACCACCTCATCAATCAACGAGCTTTGCCACAACAACAAATCTTCCGTTGTCCTGTGAATATTCACAGGTTGATAAAGTAATGAGCTTATCTCCGTATTTTGCATCAATGCCTGTGTCATAAAGAGATAGAGCCTTGCATTTTTCAATGTAGGCTCTGTAATCTTCTTCTGTGCTTGCATTTACGAAGTTATAATATTCAAAACTGTTGCTTTCGTATGCCACAGTTTTGAAAACGGCAATAACCTCATACTTTCTATGCTCTAAAACCGAATCTATGATAATGTTTTTATGCTTTTCATAGAAATGTTTACTCTTGTAATTAGTCAGCTCGTTAAACATTGATTTGTTTTGCATATTGTGTCCGTAGATTACAATATTGTCCGATTGCATATCGCAATCCTCCTGCATATACGGAACACCGAAACGAGAGTATTCCTTGTTGAAATTGTGATTTAGATAATAGTTAGGATTGTCTTTTGAACGCATTACAGGATAGTTGATATTTGTCCCCTCTATCTTTATCCAAGCCATAAAATCGCTGTTTTGCTCATATAAATCCGAGTATATACCAAGTGAGTATATTTCGTTGGAGTTATCGTCAACAATGTCCTGTATTTCTTCAAAATCGTTCATCTGTTTTTTATCCTCAATATTTTGAGTGAGTAAAAAATATGTGCTGACCGCAAAAATTGCAGTCAGCACGATAAGGGCAAAAACGCATAATTTCTTTTTCATTTCTTCTACCTCCTGAGAAAAACCGAGTGAGGCTGTTAAGCCTCACCCGGTTTAGTGGTCATTAATTTATAAAGCTCTGTATTTTTTGGAAACTCGTTAGCATACGGCACAAAATGTCCGCCGATTTTCATTAAACCGTGTCCTGCCTGAACATTGGTAAAGAACTCTGTTTGATTATCCGAAATGTTAAGGAGCTTTGAAAGGTCAAGCCTATCACTTCCGTTTTGATTAAGCATAACGGTAAATTCGGAGTTTGCGAGCATCGTTCTTGCCGTGTTGCTTTGAAGCATATCTCCAACATTCTGCGTAATGCCTGTTGCGAAGGCTCCGTACTTTCTAACTCGCTTCCATACTCTGTAAAGGAAATCAGCCGTGTATTTCTGTGCAAAAAGCAGATAAATTTCATCAATGAAAATATATGTTGTTCTGCCCTTTGTCCTATTTGATGTGATTCGGTTGAGAATGTTATCAAGCACCACAAGCATACCGACAGGAAGTAGCTGCTCTCCGAGGTCAAGAATATCATAACAGATAAGGCGGTTGTTAATATCAACATTGGTTGGTTGAGCAAATGTATTAAGTGAGCCGTCTGTGAAAAGCTCAAGAGCAAGAGCAAGCTCATGTGCCTCTGTTTCAGGTTGATTTAATAATTCCTCTCTAAAATCCTTTAATGTCGGTGGTGTAATCCTATACCCACTCTTAATGTAATTTGCATAAACATTGCGGCAACAGCGGTCAATGATAGACTTATCTTTTGGCCCGACTGTGCCGCCGATAAGCTGCTCACAAAGTGACATAATAAATTCTGATTTTGTGGCAATGGGGTTTTTATCGTCCTCATAGTTTTTGTTCATATCCATTGCGTTGATATGATTTTCGGAATTTGAGGAGATATTGACAACCTCGCCGCCGAGAGCATTAACAAGCAAGTTGTACTCTCGTTCAGGATCGATTATTAGCACGTCAGCATTAGGATTAGCAAGAATAATTGAGGTTGCATCCTCCTTAACGAAGAATGATTTACCGCCGCCGGAAACACCGAGAACAATACAGTTACCGTTGAGCAGTTGGTTACGATTAACGAAAATCATATTACCGCTTATTGTGTTTTGTCCGTAATATGTTCCGTGAGCGTGTCTTACTTCCTGAGCATTAAACGGCATAAATGCCGCAAGTGATTCGGTAGTCAAAGTTCTAAAACAGTTAATGCGTCTAACACCAAACGGCAAAACCGTATTAAGTCCGTCAAGCTGCTGATAACGGAGTATAGCAAACTGTGCCGTACTGCCGTTTGATACCATTGAAAATACTGTATCTGTAACATTGTCAAGCTCCTGCTTTGTGTCGGCGGTAATAACCATAGTGATTAAGGTACTGTAAAGTCTTTGTTCACGGTTTCGCATATCGTTTTTGACTTCAAGAATTTCAGCCTCACGCTGTTCAAGGTCATAGTTTGTAGCACCGTAATTTTGATTTTGCACCTGTTTTCTGTTGTAGTTTGCTTTCTCTGTTTGAATACCGAGTAGCACCTTGTCAACCTCTTTGGTAGCCTCGTCCGTAGGTGTAGGAAGGAAATCAACGGAAAGCATAAGATTTCTGTTGATTGATGTCAGCTCTGCGATTGTATCATCACTTACAAATGTTCCGTAATTGCGTAGGAAAACCACTCTGCAATACTTGTCATTGATTTTCATATAATCGTTTTCAAAATCCATTGAATCAGGGCAGATATAGTCCCTAATATCACAGCCTTGATTTTGGAGCAGTTCAAAGTCAAGGTTGTAGTTTTGTTCATCTCCCGAACGGTAGAAATTGTGGAAAATACGCAATCTTTCCTCTGCATTAACGGGCAGGCATTTACTGTCAATTCTTGAAAGCCTTGCAGTAAGGTCATTGCCTATACGATTGAAAAATGCTCTTGCGTCATCAATACTCTTTTTACTTACTGTTACAGTAAAGTATTTATCCTGCACTATGCAGTTTGATAAAGCAGCTTTGTCAAGGAGCATATCGTTGTACTCCTTGCGGTAGTTATCAAGTCCGTCATATTCGTATCGAAGAAGAATAGATTTCTCAAATTCTGCTCTGTCAAGCTGATGATTGTTAATTGTCATCTTAACGGTAACACCTGCACCGAAGGAATTTATGACCGCCCAATAGCCTTTCATAAGCTCCTGCTTATCTTCATCACTTGCGATATTGTAGTTAATATCGGTAAACTTAAATGTTTTTGAATACAGATTATTACCCACAAGAAAAATACCGTCTTTATAGACGGCTTTGATAGGGATAACATCTTGTACTGATTTAGGAATAACGAATTTTTCCTTTTCGTTTTTC
>CAMJES010000232.1 GCA_946404705.1 uncultured Ruminococcus sp.
TTATCTGACTGCACGAAAAGTTTAAGGAGAAAAAAGGAATATTGGAACCGCCGATCATTGCTTAGGCATTGCCGACGGTTCCGTGGAATTAATAAGGATAGGAAAATGACTTTTTAACCGAGAATTGAATCTCTTGTAGAATTCCATGCTGCATTTACATCAGCAACGATCTCATCATAAGCTGTTCTGCCCTTGCCCTGGAATGCAGCTTCAGCCATTCTGAACTTGAAGTTTGTGGAAGCGTCGCCCCAAGGATCGACTTCGGAAGCCTTTGCGATCTCGTCAAATTTGCCTGTAAGCTCATCGGGACAGGGATTTTCAACGAAAAGCTCAACGCCGAGTTCCTCGAAGGAAGAAAGTGTTTCAGGCATCGGAGCGCCCTTAAGACCTGAGATCTCGCCTTCGTTCTGTGCAAAGCCGGAATCTGTGCAGAACCATCTTGCGTAAGCCATAGCAGCATCGAGGTTTGCGGAATTCTTGTTAACGCTCATCATATAGTCATTGGAAGATACGGAATAAATCTTTCCGTCAATGCTGTTCGGGAATGGCATATATCCAACATCTGCAGGATCGGTGCCTACCTGTACAGCAGCTTCCTGGAACTGGCTGATAGCCCATGAACCAAGAACCATTGTTGCGATCTTGCCCTGTGCAAATGCAGGCTTGCAGCCTTCCCAGTCAGTAGTCATAGGATCTTCTTCGTGGAGATCGGGATCAGCATAAATATCAAAAAGTGTTCCGTAAACTGCGTCGTAAGCTCCGCCCTTTGTGAAGATGTCTGTCTTTTCTGTAAGGAGCTTGGTGTTGAAATCGGGATCGCCCGATGCGCCTACAACGAGGGACTGCCACTGAGTAATGCACCAGCCTGCGTTGTAATTTGTGTAGTAAGGAATTGCCGATGTGTTCTCCTTGATCTGCTTGAGGCAACTGAGGAATTCATCGGTAGTGCTCGGAAGGCTTGTTATTCCTGCATCTGCCCATACCTTCTTGTTATAAAGGATACCGGAAGCTGTGCCGCCGGTGGGGAGAGCATATACAGAACCGTCAACGGAGTAATTTTCGAGCCAGTAGAAATCCTTGGAAAGCTCATCATAGCTGCCGAAGGATGCAAAGAAGTTCGGGAGATCTGCCTGCTTCAATGCCTGAGGAGTCATGACAACATCACCATAGTTATCGGACTGCATCATTGTAGCGATATCATCGGCATAGTTTGTGAAGGACTGATATTCAACCTTTACATTTGGATAAAGTGCATTGAAGCCTTCTGTAAGCTTTGCCATTGTGCCGTCCTGATCTCTGTCGGTACGGTGGTGGAGAACCTTGATAGTGCCGGAAAGCTCTGCGTTAGCTTCAGTAGCTGCTGTTGTATCTGCTGCGTTGTCATTGCTGTCGGCGTTTGCGTCAGCCGACTTTGCTGTTGTGGTTGCTGCTGTTGTTGTTGTAGAAGCAGAATTGTCGGTGTTTCCGCAGCCTGCGAAAACGGAACAAACCATCAATACTGCAACTGTTGCAGCTGCTGTTTTTTTCATCTGTGAATTCATTGTTGATTCCTCCATTTAGTTTAAATGCATTTCTTTAAGCTTGAATTCGCCAATCTTTTAATTGATTAACGGAATGCTGTTGTGATTTCATTATAACAAAAGGAACCAACTTGTCAACCAAATTTATCAATAGTGTTAAATTGCACAAATATAGTTTGTTAATCTAAAGCGCTTTGCATAAACAGCAAATAGATTTTATCAAATAAAATAAAAAACATAACGCATTTACGATGCTTTTGTACAAAACTGACTATTTGTAAATTAGTTAAGAAAACGTTCACAAATGTGATTTTTAATAGCGGAAGGGCGATTTTAATAATTATGTAACAAAATAATTGATGAACATTTAAAAATGCAAATTAATTTAATTAAAATAACTACTTAATAAAATGGATTACATGGTTAAAAATTAATCAGATATCGAAAAATTAATCAGTTAAAATCTATTGCCAAAACGGCTTTTTTGTGGTAAAATTATAATATTAAGGAAATGCTTTTATTGGCAGTTCCTTAAAAGTGAAGAATATCTCGGAGGTATAATATGAGCAAAAGCGTAACAATGAGCGATATTGCCGAAAGGATTGGGATAAGCACAGTCGCAGTATCAAAAGCGTTGTCGGGTCAGAAGGGTGTAAGTGCCGAACTCCGAGAACAGGTCAAAAAAACCGCTTCCGAAATGGGATACAAAGTTAAAAGCAGCGTTCAGAAGAAAAGCTCTTTAAGCAACAATATCGGCTTGCTCGTTGCCGAAAGGTACATTTCGGATAATTCATTCTATTTTAAATTTATTAGGGCGCTGTCCACGGAGATGCAGAAAAAAGGGAATTATGTTTTTCTGCATACATTGACGCAGAAAAGCGAGGATAACGGTGTTCTGCCCGATATTTTCTTTCATCAGCGTGTTGACGGAATAATTATTCTCGGACAGATCGCCGACAAATACACAAAAGCTGTGCTTGATACAAAAATACCGATAGTTTTTCTTGATTTCTACAATGAGCTTACGTCTGACAGCTGTATAATAAGCGACAGCTTTTACGGAACTTATGAAATGACGAACTATCTTATTGCAAACGGACACAAAAACATCGCTTTTGTCGGGAATATTCATTCGACCTCAAGTATTCAGGACAGATTTCTCGGATATTCAAAGTCGCTTATGGAGCATAACATTCCTGTACATGATTATTTCGTTATTTCCGACCGTGATACACAGACGGGAAAGTATATACCGATAGAGCTTCCCATGATAATGCCTACAGCCTTCGTTTGCAACTGCGACGAAGTTGCTTGCAAGCTGATAACACAGCTTAAAGAAAGCGGCTATCGTGTCCCCGATGATATATCCGTTACCGGTTTTGATAATTCCGTCTACAGTTCGATAAGCTCGCCGAATATTACGACTATCGAAGTAAACACCGAGCAAATGGGAAAAATTGCAGTTGAATCCCTTATGACAAAGATCCGTTCGCCGCGAGCTGTTACGGGAATGATTCAGGTTAAAGGAAAGATTTTATATAAGGATTCTGTTGCTGCTATTAATTTCAGCTGAATAACGGTGAAAATATATGTTTGTATTATGAAGATCCGTGATTTTTGACTGTCCAAGATTTGCACTCCTATATAAAATCCTTCAAATAATTGTCAAATGCTTCGCAGGAAGTTTATTTATTATGAATTACTATCAATACATATCTCCTCGAAAAATGTGTTACATTTTCAATGCTGGCTAAAATCAAGCGTAATTCTCTCGAGTTGAGTACTTTGCAGATCTACGCTCATTCATTCCGGTCAGCGCAGGCAGTAGCTATGGATGCTGTAGCTGAAGCGCTTTTGTTGACCCGGTCTGACAAGTAACCGTGTTACCATCGAATAAAGACCAAGTAAAGACCAAAAGCATTTTTACATAAAAAACAACTCCGCCAACGTCGAAATCACTACGTTTGCGGAATTTTACAAAGTAAAATTTGGTGCCGCTGACCGGACTTGAATTCTATTATGCCGTTTTTCTCATTCTTATCAATGCGGCTCAAACGACGTAGAATAGCCATTTACATCAAGTTGGCAAAAAGTGGTTTTTATCCGTTGTTAAGTATCTTTTTGCAGCTTTAACGGTCAAATAACGGACAAAAATACTGTGTTTTTTGTCTTGGGATACCTGATCATGGGGGGAAGCTGATTTCCGTAGAACTGCCTGTTTGTTGTTTTACGGAAATAGAGATCATATATATTTTCACTTCAATCTTCCTATGTTGAAACAATATTGTCGGTGCGTTTTTCGTTACAAAATGCTTTATACTAATCTTTAAACTCAAAGTGTACAAAAAATCAAGCAAAAGCTCGCATATATGGCTTTTGCGCAGATTTTTTGTCTACACTTTGATTAAAGATTAGTATTACTTAGTATATCCAAGCTTCAAGCCGGGAAAATACCGTACGGCAGTCAAGCTC